>NZ_CAXAVM010000091.1:0-27779 GCF_963972345.1 uncultured Gimesia sp.
GCGCCTCGACCTGATTGCAATTCCAGGTTTATCGCTTCCGATCTACGGCAGACCGGTCCTTAATATTTGAAACAATACTGACAAACGGCTTGCCTCCATTGAGCCGATTTAAAAATAAACGAGCTGGATATCAAATGAGCGAACACGCAATGCTTTCCCTGTCTTTTATCTTACTGGCAGGCATGTTGTGCCAGTGGATTGCCTGGCGGGTGAAATTTCCCGCGATTATATTTCTGCTGGCTGCCGGTATTGTCGCCGGGCCGGTAACGCAGTGGTTAAACCCGGACGAGTTATTCGGGGATCTGTTGTTTCCGTTCGTCTCCCTGGCGGTCGCCGTGATTCTGTTCGAGGGAAGCCTGACCTTAAAAATTCAGGATATTCCGGGGCTGGAACGGGTCATCCGGAACCTGATTACGATCGGGGCCTTCATCACCTGGATGATTACTGCACTGGCCACCCGCACGCTGCTGGACTTTTCCTGGAGTGTCTCATTTCTGTTTGGTGCGATCATGGTCGTGACCGGGCCAACGGTGATCATGCCGCTTCTGCGGACCGTACGCCCGAAAGAAAATGTAGCCAGTACCCTGCAGTGGGAAGGGATTCTGATTGACCCTCTCGGGGCGATCCTCGCAGTGCTGGTATTCGAATTTATTGTTTCCGGGGGAGTAGAAGGTGGATTTGCCGCCAGCCTGCTGATCTTCGGGAAGATGATCCTGATCGGGATCCTGATTGGCGCAGCGGGAGGCCTGTTGTTTGGCTTTCTCCTGAAAAAGTACCTGATTCCACACTATCTGCATAACATCTCCGCATTGGCGCTGGTCTGTGTGGTGTTTGCGGTTTCCAATGTCCTTGAACCCGAATCGGGATTACTTTCGGTGACCATTATGGGAATCTGGCTGGCCAACAGTAAAGGACTCGAACTGGATGATATTCTGGACTTCAAGGAGAGCCTGAGTATCCTGCTGATCTCCATGTTGTTTATCATTCTGGCCGCCCGGATGAATATCAGTGAATTCATTGATCTGGGGTGGCCGGCCCTGGCCGTTTTTGCCGTGATTCAATTTGTGATCCGCCCGTTAAGCGTCCATCTCTGTGCTTTGGGCTCCAAGTTGACGATGAATGAACGACATCTTTTGTCCTGGATCGCGCCGCGGGGAATTGTGGCTGCTGCCATTTCTGCGCTGTTTTCAATTCGTCTGGAATACCTGGGATACCAGGATGCGGCCCAAATGGTGCCGTTGACCTTTCTGGTGATCATCGGCACGGTTCTGCTGCAGAGTATGACGGCGGGACCACTGGCCCGATTTCTTAAAGTCGCTGAACCCGAGAATGAAGGCTTCCTGATCCTCGGGGCAAATCGGGTCGCGCAAGTCATCGCTGAAGAATTAAAGAAAAACAATATTCAAACTCTGCTGACGGATCAGAACTGGTCGGCCGTTACCGAGGCCAAGCTGAAAGGCCTGGCTGCATACTGGGGGAATCCGGTTTCAGAGCATGCGGAACGGAATATGGATCTGATGGGGATCGGAAATCTGCTGGCAATGTCTCCGCATGTCGAATTGAATGCACTGGCGGCTCAATACTATCGACTGGAGTTTGCCCCCGCGAACATCTTTACCATTCGCAATTCACAGCCCAACAGTGGTGCATCGGAAGCGAAAGCGGCTTTCCGGTACAGTGGCCGAATCCTGTTTGGTGATTCAATCACCTATCAGGATCTGGAACAGTTACTGCAGCAGGGGGCAGAGATGAAAACCACTCTGCTGACCGACGAATTCACCTTTGAAGACTACCTGGAACAGCAGGGAACCGCACGTGTTTCCCTGTTTGCGATTGATACCAACGCAGCCGTGCATGTCTTCACAGCCCAGCCTGATTTTACGCCCAAAGCCGGCTGGAAAATTATGGCGCTGGCTGCCAAAAAAATGATTGTACCGTCTTCTGAATCAGAATGATGATATCTAGATCGCATCACGTTTAATCATAGTGCCTCTCAATCTAATATACTCGGACCAAATGGGCCTGGAGACGCTACAGTAAAACTGGATACAGTTTAGCGACTGAGCCAATACTATATATTAAGGAAGAGTGATTTCCCGCTTCTCGGGTCGTCCATAGAAAAAGCCCTGTAGCAGATCAAATCCGATTTCGCGACAAAGGTTGCCGTCCTGCTCATCGTCAATTCCTTCCGCGATTGTTTGAATCTGATTCTCGCGACAGAATTGAACCAGTGATTCCACAATCGAGATCTGACGACTGCTGCCTGTTGCCAGACCGGCTACCATGGCTCGATCAAATTTGAGGTAATCAGGAGGGACTTCGACCAGTTCCCGCAAGCGAGACTGCCCGGCTCCAAAATCGTCATAAGCCAATTCGACATTCAGAGCATGCAGGGACTGTTTGAATTCGCGAATTGTCTGCAGGTCTGGCACGGCTGCTTCATGAATCTCAACGACCAGTTTCCAGATTCCCAGCAACTGGTTGATCTGATCCAGAGATTCAATGAGTCTGGAATCCAATAATTCATGGGGATGCGTATTGACGAAAATGTGACTCTGGGCAGAAAACGGTGCTAATTCTTCTGCTGTTTTAACTCGCGATGCTTCACTGAGGTTCGTTTCCAGTCCCAGTTGAGTCGCCGTCTGAAACAGCTGAAAGGGTGATTGCAGACCGGGAATGTCACAGCGGATGAGTGCTTCGACACCGTGGCGGCTCAGGTCCTTTGCACTGACAATGGGCTGATAAGCCATCCAGAACTGCTGCTGATTTAAAATCTGATGCATCTGCGTGATCATCCAGCGGGATTCCATCCCGTCGACTTCACAAGTGTTGTAATCAGGCTCCGGCAGTGCTTCCGTGCGGCCCAGCTGAAATTCCAGTGATGCAAACTGCAGCAGGTCGCCTTCGCCAACCGGCGTTGGTTCTGCAATGCGAAGACCATTCACATAAGTGCCATTGGTACTGCCCAGATCTTTTAAAATGACGACCTGGCCCACGGCTATGATTTCCGCATGAAACTTGGAAATATCATTGGCATTTAAGATCAGATCTGCTTCCGGACTGCGGCCCAGTTTAAAGGTCTCACTGCGTAGAATTGTTCTGGTCGCATTGGCGTCGTGAGAGCAGCAGCCTTCAAGAAACCAGCAGGTTTCACGGGACGGGCTGTGTGTTTTTTCACTGGTCGTGTTTTGTTGATTTAACTTTACCATGAGATTGATCCTGTGAATTGCTGTGATTGAGCGCAATTCGGATTTGATACCCGCTGAAAAAAATTATTGTACTTCCATTGACTGCCTGGGATTCCGGTAAGAACCGGCGTTTTCATATGCAGTCAGGTTGGCTTCGTTTAACGCGAGTATGAGATCTTTGTCTGTCTGACATTCGTCTGACAGAAGCAGGCTGTGAGCGGCAGCACGTTGCAGCAGAATGCCAGTCGAAGTGACTGCTTTTCCGAAATAATCAATTTTGCCATTCATGGTTTTTGCCAGTGCATTTCCCCGGTGCAGCGCCAACCCAAGCGGTAATGCGTCTTTGGCATTCGCAGATCTCTCGAGCAGCTTTGCGGCCAGTTGAATGGCGTGAGTCGAGTCACTGAAGATGATCAGTGTCCGGTCCTCCTGGGCTTTGGCAATTTCCCCTCCATGCAGTTCCGCCAGTTGACGGAGGTATTTCATTTCAGCTTCAATTTTCTGCAGAGCTGTGGCATCCCCTGAGAGTGAGAACAGTTCTTCGACCCCCGCGATCTGGGCTCCCAGAATCGTACAGGTCGAGAAATCCATCAGTTGTTGACTGGAGAGAACCTGCTCAGGAAACAGTTTGCGGAACAGTTCAATACGACTGGCATCAGCGGCAGTCAGTACATCATTTTTTCGAATGCTGCGTTCCAGTCGAAGTAGAATCGGAATGTTATACTCATTTTTCAGAATCAACCGCTGTCTTCCCGGGCTCAACGGGATCAGGGACTGTTTTTGATCTCCCGTGGAAAGATTCAGCCTCAGTGTATTTATCGGGGACTCAGAACTGATGCAGACGGGGATCGTATAAGGGAGCTGAGGGCCGCGGATCGTGTAGCTGCCGGAATCGAGTTCCAGGTCCAGTTCCAGAATTTCACCTGACTGCAGCTTCAACTGTGATACGACATGCGGCGCGTGTTCCGGACCACCAATGCAATAGGTGCTGAGATCGGATTTTCTGATTTCCGGATGAACCTGAAAGATCAGTTCAATGGCGTTCTGAAAATCGACTTCGAAGTCAAGGTCGCAGGCTTCGCAATATTCATGTTTTTTGATGTCAGCCAGTGTGTCACGCACGGTAGTGGAAATACGACAGGTCGGGCAGAGGATGTCCCAGTGCAGTTGCAGAACTCCCTGGGTGCAGGCATGCAGACAGGTTTCAGTAAGTGGCTCACGCTGGCAATCGACTGCATCAGCCAGAGCCAACGGCCGGATTCGGGCGATCTCCTGTGCTGCTGCAGTATTAATAAACTTTTCCAGAACTTTGGTGCAGGTGTCGTCTGCACCTTGTTGCTGGATCTGGCTGATACGCTCGCTCAGGCGTGACTGAATTCGTTTTTTGACGGGGGCAGATACCTGGAACGGGTCCAGCTGAGCCTGCTGATAATTCTGTTTCGAAATGATCTGATCGATTCGTGGATAGATCAGATTCAGTTTCTTGCGACCATTCACATTGACTTCGAGGAAAGCCAGCAGGCGACCCAGTAGTCCCCGTGGTGCTATTTTTACCTGATGGACCAGGCGTGTCCCGCCCTGCGGTAATGGATGCAGTTGGACAACACTGGAAAACCACTGAAAGGGACCAGTCGTGAATTCGCGAATCACACCCAGTCGCTTGCCTTCGATCCATTCAAACGGGTGTTCCCGCCATTCCAGTCTGGCCCAACCCAGTCGAAAGGAGCCGGTTTTGGAAATCGCGCCATGTTCATCGCGACCGGTCGTATATTCGACGGGAGGCAGCCCGATTGCATTATTGATCCGCTCTGTATTCGAGACAAAAGGCCAGAGTTGCTCGGGAGTGCAGGACAATTCCCATTCCCAGCTGGCTTCCATTAAGCTGGTTTTGCTGGCAGGAATGAGAGGATGCTGTGGCACAGGTGTTAATTCACCTGCCAGGATCCGTTCAATTTCATCGCGTAAATGTTCTCCGTCTGCAAATCGCGCTTCCGGTCGTTTTTGCAGGCAGCGTTCCACCAGGGCCGCTACCGCGTCGCTGACTTCGGGGTTGAGTTTTTTCAGATCAGGGGGTTGCTCGAAACAATGCATGGTGATCAGCTTCACCGAATCCTGAGCCAGGAAGGGGGGGCGACCTGCGAGAAGTTCAAACAGGGTAATACCCAGCGAATAAATATCTGTAGTCGGCTGGATGGGAGCAGTATCCATGCACTGCTCGGGTGCGAGGTAATAAGGGGTCCCCAGCATTGCCCCGGTTTTGGTTAATGCCAGTGATTCGCTTTGGTTCATATGCCTGGCCAGACCAAAGTCCGTAAGTTTGACGATGGGATGTTGATCATCAGAAATCATCTTGCAGAATGTATCTGCGCCAGACTCCGTCGTGTTTGTGAAATCACCCAGTAACACGTTCGCGGGTTTGATATCGCGGTGGACGATGCCTTTTTGATGTGCGAAGCTGAGGGCATCTGCTATATCACGAATGATTTTCAATGCCGCTTTTTCGGGAAGTCGCTTCTGCAGTCTGAGTAACTGTTTGAGGTCGATGCCGGGCACATACTCCATGGCCAGGTAAAGTTTCTGCTGATATTCCCCCGCTTCCAGTAAATTGGTGACGTGGGGATGGTTGATTTCAGCCAGCAGCCGCGTCTCTTTCTGAAAACGTTCTACCAGATGGGGATTCGATTCCATCGACTCCAGATGAACTTTAATGGCAACTTCTGAATGATCTGCCGGATTGATCGCCAGATAAACGTTCGCCATGCCTCCGCTGCCCAGCTTGCGAATTACAGGATACTTACCAATCGTAACGGGATCGGTTTCCCCGCCTTGTGTTGGAGGAGATGGGACGATAGGGGCTGAAACCTGTGTCTGATCAGCGGGCTCAGGGAGTGAATGATTTTTTTGCTCCCCTGATTCCTCTGTCGAGGATGTCTGCATTGCATTGATTCCACAAAGCGATCTACATTGAGTTTACGTAAATAAAACTTAGGTCGGGGAATGGCAGGAGCAAGCAGGTTCTGAGCTGATGTGAGGAATATCACGCAAGTATTTGTGCAGGTATCTAACGTGTGTCGCTGGCAGAGTAAAGCGGGATAATTGTTATTATCGATCCAGGTCCACGGCAAATGAGGTGTTGCTGGCGACCGGAAGTACAGGAGCATACTGTTGTTTGCGCCAGCCATAGGCATTGCCACCCGGATAAAAGGCAAAACCCAGATAAGCGTCGACCGTTCCTGTATCCGAAGGCATGATGAAATTCGCCTGCCCGAACAGAGCGACGTGATTATTCAGGGGGACATGAAAGTCAGAGCCGAAGGCGATCTGGACGTTCGTGTCAGAAGTATCTCCCAGTGCCGCATTCACCTGGCCGTGACCTTCGGCAGCTCCAAGCCAGAATGTCGTCTCGGCTCCGTGATCCCAGGTCTGTCTGAAATAGAAAGCACCCTGTGCCAGGGGATCAAGGGCAACGGGAATGCCCGCCCATTCTGCTTTGGCGTCAGATGTGGGGAACATGAAAAATGCACCCACTTCCTGACACTCATTCAGCGTGTATCCGCCCTGCATGCGCAGCTGGCTTAAAGAGACGCTTGAGTAATCCTGCTGATAGAGATAGTCAAAGACGACGGCCCAGCTGATGCGATCGTGTCTCTGGAAAAAACCCAGTGTGGTAAAACTTTGCGTGCGTGAACTGGCACCATCAACTTGCGATGTCACACGCACGGCGTGATCTGTCAGATTGACTGCCGTACCGATCTGAAATCCAAGAGACGAATCTTCGAATAACTGATATCCATAATTGGCATGCAGTCGGGAACCGAAATGGGCGTTGACTCCAAAATCCTGTGGCTGCTTGGAACCTTCCAGACCCAGGAATAATTCCAGCTGCTTTGTTTGCTCTGGTTCCAGAGAGATCACACACGCGGGTTCTTCGTCACTGTACGAGACCGGATCGAGGTCGATATTCTCAAGTTCCGCGGGGGAGAGCAGACTTTCCACTTCCGCCAGTTGTGGATGATTGCGGTACTGAGTCTGGGAGTCAAACCTCAACCGGTCTAGTGAGTCTGAATCCAATTCCAGCCCCTGATCTGTGAACTGGTAATGTTCCACCAGATCGGTGTCGCTGGTGAATTGTTCTGCTGATACTGCACTGTTCTTTTCAATGATGCAGAGAATAAGCATGACAAGAAAAAAAATGCAGCAACTTTTACATGGACTCAAAGACATGATTAATTCATCCAGACATGAAATCGGTTCGATTGACCAGCGCCTCTCACTGTTATCGACATCAGTATTCCTGCTGCGAAGGGTTTTTTGCAATGTTTCACCAATTCACAACAGACTCTTTCCGGATTCAGAATCTATCAGGTCGGGGGCTGCGCGGATGTTGACAGGTTTGGTGAAAAACAGTTGAAAACAGTATACAGATCAGATCTGTTTGAGATTAATCTACACCTGCGTTCGGAGTTTTTTCGACTGCGGATTTATTAAGACAATTAGATCGGAATGAACGGTTAAACGCTGGGTCCTGAATAGATCCGAGGTATCCCCCAGCCTTGCCATTTTATAGTGGAAATAAAATCACGGTTTCCTGATCTTTCTATTAAGAAAACCTGCTCGCAGTCTGAAAAATTCGCTGTTACAATCGAGCCTCTTTCTGTTACATCCCCTGTGAGAGAAACCGGTAATCAAAACGATGCGACGACGCGATTTTGCAAGATCATCACTGTCAACGGCTCTGGCATGTCTGTTGTCTCCCCTGCGATTACCAGCGAAGGGGGAGTCAACCGGTGGGAATCGACGTCTGCTGAAACCCGTGCATGATCAGATCGTCTGTCCCTGGCAACCCGGGCATCCCCGTCACGATCACCAATTAATTTTTCCCCTGGATCAGCGGCGATTACTGCTTGTCTGGTCAGAGTATTACAGTCAGTCGAAAGCGCCTGCGACAAAGAAAGGCTTTTCGGGAGCTGGTGACCATGTGGCCTGCCAGATTTCTTCCCTGATTTCGACTGATCAGGGGCGCAGCTGGGGAGCACGGCAGGTGCTGCAGCCTAATCGCTGGAAGCAGAACGTCAAACATCCGAATCTGATTCGTCTGTCCGAACAGGAAATTCTGTTCTCTTATGTGGGCTGGGATGATGCGAGTCAACGAAATATCTATCTGCGACGGTCAACCGATAACGGAAAGACTTGGGGTGAGCAGCGACAGATATCAGAGCCGGGCTGGTACTGCTGCAACGCCGACCATGCGCTGCGGCTCAGATCAGGGCGCGTGCTGATCCCCGCACATGGTCCTTATGCGAAAAAGTACGTGGGCGGAACTTCCTATAAGGGAGGCAACCTGCATTCGTTTGTGTTTTACTCGGATGATGGTTTTCGCACGTGGAAACGGAGTGCTGACAGCATGACCGCTCCGGGCCGTGGTTGTCACGAACCAGCGATTGTAAAACGCATACCGTCAACAGGAGATCTGCTGTTGTTGTGGAATAATGTCGCTTCTCCCTCGAACTGGCCGCGTACTCCGCTGACTGCTGCGATTTCAAAAAATGAGGGGAAAACCTGGGGACATTTTCAGGACATTGATGCGCGCGAGACATTTGATGCAGCATATCCATCTGTGACATTTATCGGTGATGAGGCACTCATTGCGTATTATTCGCGATCCACCCGCTGGAAACGTGATTCAGAAATCACTCTGCGGATTTATCAGATCAGTCAGTTCTATCGCTGAGGATCAATGGCTGAGGAAATCGTCTCACGGGCCGGTAATCGGAGGAAGTTCATTGTTGATCAGACATTTATTTTGTAATTCGGAATTCGTACCAGACTCTTAAATACAGACAGGAACAGGCGACAGATTGTCGGCAGGGCAGCAGACAGCAAAAGCGTTTTTCTCTCATAGCTGTGCAGAAATAACCGTTCAGATCTGAACGATCTTCTTTGAGTCCCTGATTCTGTATAGGTATTTTGTTGCAAAATGCCTACATTGTAGATTAATCAGAAAAAGCGCCCAATTTGTTAAAATTGTAATAGAAGTCCCATTTTATAGTGGAAATTCTTCCACAGTTTGGTTAATCCTATTATCTTATATGAAAATAGGTTGATTACGTAGAACGAGAGTTATTCACGTTTTAGCAGGAAAATGAGGAGAATGTTCAGTTCTCGCATCGAGATCTGGTTGAAATAGACAGTTAGAAAATAAGAGTTACAGAGGCGATATTTCTCATCCCCCGAGACTTTTGAATCACTTACGAAGGAATGACAGGATGCTATTGACGAACTGGCTCAACACACTCACTTCCAAAATTTCAAAACGCCGTGTTTTTCGATCCCGCGACCGCCGCGACATCCGCAAACGCTGGCAGTCGATCATTCAAAATCAGATCTCCACAACAGAAGCACTCGAAGACCGCACGTTGCTCACCACTTTTTTTGTGGATGATGATTTTACCGGAACGTCTGACTTCTCTGGAACTGATACTGATCCCATTGCAGGCGATGATCAGAATGCGGAATTTGGTTTCACTGCATTTACAACTATCCAGCAAGCGGTGTCCGCAGCAGTCGCAGGCGATACCATCATCGTGGCCGCCGGCACTTATACCGAAGATGTGATCGTGAATACCTCCGTGATTATTCAGGGAGCCAATGCCGGGATTGCTGCGGGGGTTGACCCTGGTGTCCGCGGTCTGGAAAGTGAACTGACCGGCGGGTTTCGTCTCTTTGCAAACGATGTCGTGATTGACGGCTTCAAGATCGTCGAGGGGGCCGGTCCGGCCGGCATTGGCAGTAAATCTGCCGTCTTCATGGCCACCGGCACCACGGGGCATACGATCGAGAATAATATTCTGGAAGGCCCGGGAACAGGAGTCGAAAGTCGTGGTGTGCTCTCCACATTTAATGGAAATAACGACAACATCACGATCCAGAACAACGAAATTTACTATTGGGCCGCCGGTATTCATAACCAGGGCAACACGAATGTAGACATTTTCGGCAACAACATCCATGACGTGGTCGCAGGCGTCGCCAACGACTTCGTTACTGATGTCAGTATCGAAGGCAACGCCTTCAGCAACGCATTGGAAGGTATCGGGGTCTACAATAACATTTCCAATGGCATACCCGATGTAGCCGCTCATGACAACTTTTTTGACTCCTTAACACTCACCAACCCCATCGCTCATTACGGTGGAGATACTGTTGATGCCTCCGGCAACTGGTGGGGCATCACGGACGCAACAACAATCGCTAATTCCATGAAGAGCGACGGTGATGATGGCAACGCTTCGAAGGTCGACTTCACTTCTTACCTGAATATCGGCACAGATACGGAAGATGGAACCGCTGGTTTTCAGGGTGATTTCTCCACACTCAATGTCACTACGTTAGGTGCACAAACAGGCGGAGTGGGGCGGATTCAGGAAGCGATTGATCTGGCTGCATCAGGGGCAACCATTCATATTGCCGCGGGTACATATAATGAGAATGTGAATGTTGATAAATCAGTGACTTTGGACGGTGCAGGGACAGCTGACACTTTTGTTGGTGGCACCGGTAATCTGTTTACCGTGACTGCCGATGATGTGAGCTTTGAGGATATGAATCTTCAAATGCTTAACGCATCACAGGGGATTCGCGTTAATTCTGCTGTCGACAACTTACAGGTTGATAACGTCCGTTTCAGCGATATCAGTACGTATGGTATTGAGATACACAATGATGCCGTTTTAACGAATCTCAGTGTTACAAACAGTTTCTTCGTAGGGACGAGCGGTACCGGCATCCGCATGGCCACGACTGCAGTCGCTGCTGGGATTTATGTCGATAACACTGATTTTAATGGCCTGTCAAGTGCCATCAACGAAGCCAGCAAAAGTGATGCGACAGGTGGTCACCTGAGCGATCTTCAAGTGACCAATTCACAGATTCGCAACATCACCAATGTTGGTATCTATGCTGAAGAACTGCGCGATTCCACATTCAGCGATAACACGTTTACTGACAACTTCCGTGACATCGTATTGAACAACAAATACAATGGTTCCGGCACTGACTTTGGTAATATCTTCATTACCGACAACGATTTTTCCGGTGCTGACAAGCCAACGATTCAGCTCAACAGTAGCGGAGTACCTCTGGAACAGGGGGTCACGATTTCAGGGAATACCATTACCAGTGACGTCGGAGATCTCACTGCCAACTGGGGACGGATTGACGTTTCACTGCACTCCGGTTCCAGCCACGCTCCTGTAGTGATCAGTGACAATACCATTGACTTCATTGGTTCCACCTCAGGTGGTGCAAACAATGTGTTTGGTATCCGCTTGATGGGCGGCTCTGACAATATCACTGTGAGCAGAAATACTCTGTCTGACAGTAATACTGCGGGCGTTCAGACATCCGCTCTCTACGTCGACACCAACAATGCAGACATGGGACCGATCTCTGCAACAGCGCTGATCAACGTGACCAACAATACGATTACCGGTTTTGACGCAGCCGTCAGTGTTTTTGACACACTGAATGGGCTTCCCGGCGGACTGACACCTGGTGCCCAGCTGAATATCAACAACAACTCAGTGGCAGGAAATAGCCTGGGGGTCGTCAGTGGGTTCGGCGCGACAGTCAATGCTTCGGGCAACTGGTGGGGGATCACCGATGAAACAGCGATTGCTGCCTTGATGACTCCAGGGGTTGATTTCTCTTCCTACCTGGATAACAGCACGGATACAGATGGTGGAACCGCTGGATTTCAGGGTGATTTCAGCGTCGTGAATGTAACCGCCCTGGGGGAACAGACCGGGCCTTTGAGCCGGATTCAGGAAGCCATTGTTGCGGTAACTTCTGGTGGGACGATCAATATCGCCAGTGGAACCTATGCAGGTAACGTAGATGCCACAGCAACGGGTATTGATAAAAGTGTGAAGCTGGTCCCCGGCAGCGGTCCGGGGCAGGTGGTCATTGATGGTGATCTGAAACTGGACGGCAACGACATTGTTGATATCGAAGTCAATGGAACAATTGCTGGAACACAATACGACCAGTTTGTCGTCAACGGAGATTTGGCACTGGGTGGTGCGACGCTGAACCTGATTGATGGTCATACCCCAGGGATTGCAGAATCGTTTATCCTGATCAAAAATGATGGACCTAATCCTGTTACTGGAACCTTTAATGGATATCCTGAAGGGCATGAGTTTACCGATTTTCTCGGAGTCGCCGGGCTTTCTGCTTTTCTGACTTATTCAGGCGGAGATGGTAATGATGTTGCGATTTATACTGAGATCCCCAGTCCTGTTGTGACGATCCCCAATGATGGTGCTGCGGATGAATATACCCTGCAGATCATCGGCAGTAACGTCGTTATTACTGAAGTGGGTTCAGGGAATATAATTTCCAATTATCACCTTGCTGCTTTGGGTGGCGCACTGGTCATCAATGGCGAAGCTGGTGAGAACGATACATTGACGATCGATATGACCGGTATCGATGAAACGACAGATCTCCAGATAATCTTTAATGGTGGGGCTGGTGGACATGATACTTTAGAACTGGTTGGTGGCAACCTGGATTCCATGGAGTTTCTCTATGTGGATCCCAGTACCGGAAGCATCAGGCTGAATAACTCAGGCTCAGATTTCATTTCCTATACCGGTCTGGAGCCGGTTACATCCACCGTTAACGCCACAAACGTGACGTTGACTTATACCGGGGGCGCTGAGACCATCGAGATCTCTGATCTGGGCGGTGGACAGACCCGAGTCGATTCTTCTCTCGGAGAAATGACTGACTTTATCAACCCTACGGGAACGTTGACTATCAATGCCGGGACTGGTGCAGATACCATCAACATCATTTCTCTCGCTGCCGACTACAGTGCCAACATTATCATCAATGGCGACGATGAAACTGATACAATCAATGTCGATGCTTCTGTTTCACTGGCTGCGGGGAAATCGATCCAGTTTAATGCGGAAACGTTCGATCTCGATAATGGCTTTTCGGTAGCAGCAGATAGTATCGTCTTCGATGGCACAACAGTTACTCTGGATGGAGATTTAAATTCCGCCAGTATTTCAGGAAATGTGACCACCGTAAATATTGAAGGTTCTGCTGGTGGCGCCGAGATTCAGGACGCCATTGATCTGGCTGCCTCAGGCGCGACCATTAATGTCGCCGCCGGTACTTATAGCGGGCTGATCTCATTGAACAAGTCGGTCGATTTGCTCGGAGCTAATGCAGGTATCGACCCGAATGGCATGGCCCGAGCAGCCGAAAGTATTATTGACCATAATGGTTTTTATGCGATTCAGCCGACTGCGAACGATGTCACAATCGACGGTTTTTCCTTCGAAGGAAACGGCGGACGTGTGATCGATAGCTTCGCAAGTGCGGATAACTTGACCATTGCCAACAACATTTTCAACAACACAAATATTCCGGGGGTTCAAGGTGGCATCCAGTTGCAATCCGGTTCGTTTGATGATTTGACAGTCGAACAAAACCTCTTTCAGTTCACGGGAGACGGAAATGCGTTGGTGGTCGGTGGAGGCGGTTCTTTCGAGAGAATGCACATTGTCGGAAACCACTTCGCTGGAACGACGGGGGGAATCTTCCAAAACGGCGGCACGATCAATGACGCTGTCGTCGAACAGAACGAGTTTACAGGCGGCGTCGGGATGAACATGGGCGCTGCTGGTAATATTCAGATCCGAGAAAACACTTTCGATGGGAATACCTTCACTGGTTTTCAGGTTGGAACAATTGGTGGTGAAATCGTCGGCAACACATTCCAGAACATCGAAGCCAGCCCTGGTTTCTTTGGGCAGGCATTCGAGCTCTGGGGAGGACAGTACGGCACGACTGTTTCAGAGAACGTGACAATCGAGAATAACGTAATCCACTACAACGATGTCGCCGGTGCTGCCGAGCCGACTCACGGGATCCGATTGCGTCTCCCCGATGGAGGATCGGGGATCGATGCATCTACGATTCACATCAACAATAACACATTTCTCGATGGCGGCGTTCGCGGCGATGCCAAAGCGATTCGACATTTCGGTGACCAGACAACCGCAGTCGATGCCTCGGGAAACTGGTGGGGAACCACCAGCGAAAGTAGTATTGCAGCGTTAATGGAAGACGCAGATGGCGGCACACCACTCATGGTCGACTTCACTTCATTCTTGAATGACGGTGCAGACACAAACGTGGGGCTGGCAGGTTTTCAGGGTGATTTCTCCATACTCAATGTCACTACGTTAGGTGCACAAACAGGGGGGGTAGGGCGGATTCAGGAAGCGATTGACAGTGTGGATGCTGGGGGAACGGTCAATATTGCCGCCGGAGAATACACAGAAGCGGGCGCAGCAGGCGGCAACGGAATAAACATTAACAAGTCGGTGACGCTGATCGGTGCCGGTGCGGACGAAGACCCGGGAGTTGGAACGGTCTATGCTCCTGTCAGTGCGGGCGGCCAGGCGAGCAACCACGTCATTAACATCACCGCGACTGATGTGACCATCCAGAACATCTTCGTCGACGGCTTCAAGAATCTGGATTCCAACACCGGCCAATCTTACTCGCGTATCTTCATGTCCACTGCGGATCGCACTACGATCGAAGATGTGGTTTTCCAGAATTACGTCACCGGTGGGATCGAGTTGAACGGTTCCAATGATTCGGTTATCAGAAACGTTACTACCTTCGGTGTGGATCCGGACGGGGCGTACACACCTCTCGATATTGGCTTCGGCACGAGCCAGGACGGCATTCGAATTGTTGATGCAGAGGGAGTGACGATCGAAGACTTTTCTGCCGACACGGTTGAGTACGGAATTGTTGCGTTTCAGGGGCCCACTTCATTCTCGGTCGACAATGTCAGCATTACCAATGCAGAAGTCGGCATTTCGGCTTTAACTCAGTCGTTTAACTTCGGAGGGGGAGCATTCGTTCGGTTCGGCGGGCAGCAGGATGTCACTATTGATGGTGCTGTCAACCTGACGAATGTTGATATCGGATTTCAACTGGTCGACCTGACAAATGATGACTCGGGGATGACGGATTCGGTTACCGGGCTGCCTGGCGGACCGGGAAATGCACCCGACATCAACCTGATCCTCACTGGTAACGAGTCATTTTCGCTGAATAACGTAACAATTCCGGTCCAGCGCCAGGGCGAGGGTTCGGTCCCCAACCTTGCGAATTTTGTGGATGAAATCGGCCTCGATGCGGTCTCCACCGACTTTGATACGTCTGGGTTGCCCCAGGGCGAATGGTACTTCGTAGATCCCTTCGATGCTGTTGCCAAAGTTGCGGCAGAAGCAGTGAATCCGTTAAGTGCCGTGGTTCAAGAGATTTCCTCGACCGATTATTATGTCGGACCCGGTATGGCTATTCAGCCGGCAATCGACGATGCAGCGGGAGGAGAGTCCGTTCGTATTCTCACGGGAAGCTACGCGGGCAACGTTGACGCAGGCAGCAAGGCTGTCTCCCTGCACCCGGGCACCAGTCCCGGTCAGGTGGTGATTAACGGTGATCTGATTTTAAATGGTGATGACGCACTTGATATCGAAATCAACGGTACAACAGCTGGTTCCGGATTTGATCAGATTGTTGTGAATGGTGACGTGACATTAAATGGTGCGGACCTGAACCTGATTGATGGGTTCAATCCCGCTGATGGTGATCGGTTTACTTTAATTCAGAATAATGGAGTCAACCCGGTTTCTGGAGAGTTCGTTGGCTACCCTGAAGGTCATGTGTTCACAAATTTCCTGGGTAGCGGGTTAAATGCCTACCTGACCTATTTGGGTGGTGACGGAAACGATGTTGTGATTCATATGGTCGACTCCACGCCGGAAATCACAGTACCCAACAACGGCGCCGCAGACCAGTACACGCTGGAAATCGTGGGAGGGAATTTTGTTCTCAGCGAAACCGTTTCTGGTACGATCATCTCGACATTTCCCGTAGCTGCCATAAACGGTCCTCTGGTAATTCACGGTGAAGATGGCCAGAACGATACTTTGACCATTGATCTAGACACTATCGATCATACTACGGACATTCAGATCGAATTCAGAGGCGGAACCGGTGGAAATGACGAGCTCATTCTTGAGCGCACGGGAGCTGTCAACTCGGTAGGGCATGTTTTCACGAGTGCCAGTGATGGTAGCATTTTCCTGGATGGGGAATCACAAGCGACGATCACTTATACTGGGTTAGAGCCGATTGATGACCAGATCGTTGCTACCGATCGTACTTTCAGTTTCACCGCAGCTGCTGATGAAACCATCACGCTTTCAAATTATGTTACTGTTGGGGAAACGCTGATCGATTCTACACTGGGAGAATCAGTCAACTTTGTTAATCCCACAGGTACGGTGACCATTTATACGGAAAATGCGCTCGTCATTCCGATTGGTGATGGTGCGGATACTATTAACATCGAAGGTGTCGATGCTGGTTTTACAGCAAATCTGACAGTGATCGCCGGCACCAATGATACGGTTACATTTCTGACGAATCCGACCAATGTGGGAACAGGGAACTTAGACATTACCGCTGGCAGCATTGCATTGAATGCTGCAATTACGACAAGTGGAAATGTCTCCATGAATGCGACGAACGGTTCGATCAGCGGAACCAGCCTGGTGACGGCCACCAACGCAGATCTGCGGGCAACCGGTGACGTCGGTGCCTCGGGAACAGAAGTCGAACTGGCCGTAGACAGCCTGGAAGCAAATGTGACCGGGAGCCTCTATGTTGATAACACGGGGGCCATCAATATCGGTTTTGCGGGCGGGATTAACGGAGTGACCGTTGGTGGTTCTTCCACGATTACTTCGACCGACACGATGACAGTGACGGAAAATATCACGGCAACCGGCGGTGATCTGTTGCTGCAGAATACCGGTGGGGATTTTGTTCTGAATGCCCTGTCGATTATTTCCAACAACAGCACCTTCGCGATCGGCATTGATTCAGCTGGAGCTGTGACTCTGACGGACACTTCCACTGTCACCAGCAGTGGCACCGGTCTGATTGACATTGATGCAGCCAATGACATCGAACTGGCGAATGTGAATACCAGTGGTGAAGTCCAGGTGACGACTTCTGCCGGTGCGATTACCGATATCAGTGGATCCGAAGCAGCATTAATCACCGCTGATACCGTGGCCCTGCGGGCTGCGACGGGCATTGGTGCTACCGGGGCCGATGATATCGATCTGGCTGTCGGAACAGTGTCCGCAGAAACAGCGGCTGGTGATATTTTCATTGAAAGTTCCACCGGGTTTACGGTTGGCACTGTTGATACCCTGGCTGGTATTACGGCGCTCGATAATATTTCACTGGTGACAGGCGGTACGCTGACAGTCGATGACATTATTGAAGCGACCGGAGCAGCTGCTACGATCCTCGTGGACGCACAGGGAGATATTGATGTCAACAGTACGGTAGAAACCAACGGCGGAGCCATTGACCTGCTGGCAGAAAACAATCTGAATCTGAATGCCGCTTCTGTGGTTGATACGAATTCTGCAGCAGTGGTGACGTTGACAGCCGACAGTGACACCACCGGCGGTGGTGCCTTTGTTCAAACAGAAGGTTCCGTGGTCAATGCCCAGGGTGGTGCTCTGAATGTGACCGCAACTGATAATATCAGCCTGGCTGACCTGCAAAGTGCCGGTGGTATCATTACGATTGACTCGAGCAGTGGATCTATTGTTGATAACACCGTTGCAGAAACCGCTCTGATCAGCGGGGGGCAGTTGTCGATCAGTGCTTTGGACGGCATTGGTACTTCTACAGGGGACGAAGACATTGAGACCGCTGTCGGAACGCTGGCTGCGATTACTACTGATAATGATGTCGTCATCAGCAATACGGGAGCCCTGTTGATTAGTGATGTCGCGCCGCTGTCTGGTGTGACTTCCACCAATGGCGCTGTCTCGATTACAACTGCCAGCCCGCTGACCGTTGACAGTAATGTGACCGCAGCCGGGACCGTTACTTTGACATCCACCGATGCAGCTGGTGCCGGGGATGACCTGACGATCAATGCCGGCGTGACTGTTGAATCAACGACAGCTGATGTCGTGCTGAACTCTGGTGATGACTTCTTGTTGTCACTGACGGGCACCGTGCGAGCTGCGACCACCATTGAGATCAACGTTGATCCGATTACCGATGGCACGGGAGCTACCGTTGATCTGCTGGGCAATGTAGACGCCACACTCACCACGATCAACGGTGGAGACGACAACGATACATTCAACATTCTGCCGACACAAGATTCACCGATTACGATCAACGGGGGCGATCCAACGCTACCTACTGTTCCCGGTGATGTGCTCAACCTGGACTTCAGTGGTCTGGTTTCAGCACCGGTTCTGACTCTGGGAGTTGATGCCGGTTCAGGAGCATTCAGCTTCCTGGCCCCCGATACGGAACTGGCCGTGAATTATTCTAGTATTGAAAATGTCAATACGAGTGCCGGGTCTTATCATCTGGTACTGGATATGTTCCAGTCCGGATTCCAGGATGGAAACGGTAATACGATTGATGCGACGGTAGATAACTCAGGTACAGACCTGATATTGGATATCAACAACGACAACTTCTTTACAGGAGCTCAAGCCAATATACTGTCCTTTACTGTAGTGGGGTCTACCGATGACGAGACCTTGAACATCGAAGAAAATGCGAACGGCGATCTGCCTTTCTTCCAGGTGGCCGCTCCGGCAGTGACCGGGTCTGCTGGTTCGCATCTGAATGCCTCTGCGAATACCTATCTGGATGCAACCTATCCGCCAGCCTATACAGTGGATGACATTACGATTCACTACGATGGTGGTGCAGGTATAGACTCTGTTAATGTGATCTTTGCAACAGCTCACGATGTCGCTTACTTCACGGATACTATGGATGGTGCGGGCAGTGGTAATATCACTTCTTCTACCATCGGAGGCACCGATATTGACCTGGGGCTGTCGTTCGCCCGTCTGGAAGGTGTGGGCTTCAGTGGGACTGCTGCCGGTGAATTGCGGGTGGATTCCTCTTCCAATTCACTCACGAACCAGATTGCCATTAACGATGACGGGAATGCTGGAGACGGAATCTCGCAAATTGTTGGTAATATGCAATTTACCAATGTACTTTTCGAAGGCTTCAGTGACCTGCAGGTTCTTTCCGGAATGGGCGCTGATGTGCTGGACCTGATCGGCCTGGACTCTACAACCACTCTGACCGATATTGTTTTGAATGCCGGTGATATCTCGGGAACCGATAATTCCAATGATCGGATCCGAGTGCGATCCACGCCTGCCGGCACGGTTACGAATGTCACCATGCTGGGTGGACTGGGTAATGATCGGTTCCAGTTGTTTGATGGTGCAAATACCGTCGATAATATCTTTGCCGCCATCACAGTGAACGGCCAGGACGGAAGCGATCTTCTGGAGATCGTGGATACCGGCGATGGCAGCGGTGACACGATTGAAGTCACTTCTACAACCGTAGACGGTCTCAGCAGTTCCGCTGGTATCGATGTGACGTTTTCTTTGATTGACAATCTGGATCTGATGACTACTGCCGGTAACGATGTGATCGACGTCAACCTGGGAGCACAGGAAGATCTGGGTATCGTGACGATCAACGGTTTCCAGGGAAGCGATGATTTCTTCCTGCAGGGTGATACGCCCGTTGGCGTTGATACCCGCCTGTTGGGGCATAATGGAAATGACGAGTTCATTTTCGTGGACAGCTATGTGCTGCGAGGCTTCATCAACGGCGGGAATGGAAATGATACGATTGATTACAGCGGCTACACTCCGGTTGTGAATGTAGTTCTGACCGGTCTTGGCAGTTCTGACGGGTTCCAGGGACGTGAAGACAATGGCAGTATTCTCGGAACCGGTCCCGCCAGCCTTGGCTTTAACAATATCGACAATCTGATCGGTACAACCGGCAGTGATACTCTGCAGGGACCGGACTTGAATAACTACTGGGGGATCACCACTCTCGATGGGGGAATGTTGATTGCTGATCGTCTGCCGCTGAGCAGCGGTCGTCCGACAACCGGAGCCGATACGACTGCCAGTGGAGCAGAAGAACGTCTGAACTTCACCAGCTTCCAGAACCTGATTGGTGGTTCACAGGACGATCGCTTCGACCTTAGTGCCGGAGATGGTTTGTCTGGAACTTTGAACGGGGGTCTGGGAAATGACAGCCTGGATTACCGTGACTACGTTACCGGCGTCACAGTCAACCTGTTTGCAGGAACTGCAACCAATATTGGTGGTGGTCTGGTAGCCGGCACTGGTGGCGGTGACGATGACAACAGCATCGAAAATGTCTTCGGTGGTAATGGCGATGACAATATCACCGGCGACAACGACAACAACATCCTGGGTGACGGCCTCGGCAGTGACATCCTGGATGGGGGTGGCTTTGACGCAGGTGGTGGTATCCTGGAAGGTGGAAGCGGCAATGGCGGCAACGATGTGTTCCTGATGGAACCGGGAGCCGGTGGCAGTGCCGATGTGATTACTGACATTCACGGCAACGACACCATCGACTTCCGTTTTGCCAGTGCTGGTATCACGTTTGACGTGGATATTATCAACACGCCTCAGGATGTGTTTGGCGGCAATACCGTCGAATTGCGACAGATCCAGCCCGAACAGCCGGACACCAATCCCAGTTTCATGGAAAATGTGGTCGGCAGCCAGTTCGACGATTATATCTATATCGATCCACTCTCCCAGGATGGCAACTACCCGATTGACGGACCACCGGTTCTGCGTTCTGCAGACGGGCAGGGAGGAACAGACGTGCTGGACTTCGATGCCAAGGGACAGGAAGTAATCGATACCGGTTTCTCTCTGACTGCGGATGGCGTGGGAACAGTCCAGTACCTGAACTTCGAAAATATCACACCTTTTGAAGATAATCCCGCCTTCATCGTAGATAACGGAGATCCGGGATTCACAATTACCGGAGACTGGCCTTACAATCCGGAGAACTTAGCAATCACGAATGGAGTCGGATTTGATGACGACATTCATTCGGTTTCTGGTTTTAATCCGATTGGTAACGGCCCTGCCCAGGCATTCTGGGAATTCTTTGGCCTGACTCCTGGTGTCTACCGTGTTTCCGTCACGTGGCCCGAATCATCGAATCCGTTTGCTGCTACAGATGCACCGTTTACTGTCTATGACGGAGCCCGAACCGAGATTGGCGGCACAGCCTTTGACCTGGGGACATTCGATGTAGATCAGCAGGTGACTCCGGATGATTATTCAGCAGATGGCACAACCTGGGAAATCCTCGGGACATTCTCTGTGAGCAGCAGAACGCTGACTGTGATGCTGACGAATCTGGCCAACGGGCGTATTACCGCTGACGCGATTCGGATTGAACGGGTTTCTGACGGACCGGAGATTGAACTGGTTGATGTAACCGATGCTCTGGCTCCGCCGGCGCTGATTGTAGACGGTCATCCAGACGGAATTCAGTTTGGCCCGACCGAACTGCTGACCGATGTGGTGCGTACGTTTGAAATTACCAATAATGGCTCAGCCGTACTGAATATCAGCAACATTTCATTGCCCGCCGGTTATACCACGGATCTGACAGCACAGGCGATTGGAATCGGCTCTACCATTTCCTTCACCATTACCATGGGGTCGGACAGCTTTGGTGACCGTTCCGGTATCTTCTCATTCGATACGGATGACGTGGATGAATCGACTTTCAATATTCTGCTGGATGGTCAGGTTTCCAACGTGGTTATCATCGACAATGGAGATTCGGACTTTTCAGCACCTGGCTTTGTGGATTTTTCAACCGGGGTGAATGCAGGATCTAACGGTTACGAAGGAGATATCTCCGCGGCTGTTCCCAATGATCCGGGCAATACTCCAGCACCGCCAACGGAAACTGCCACCTGGACCTTTACCGGGCTGGCAGAAGGGAACTATCGGGTCTCTACGACATGGTCTCAACTCTATAATCGTGTGACAGATGCCCCTTATTCTATTAACGGTGGTGCGATTATTGATGTAGATCAGAGCGTAGCACCATCCAGTTTCATCGAAGATGGTGTTGCCTGGTTTGATCTGAGTTCATCGTTTACTGTCGGTGTTGATGGCGAACTGATCGTCACTTTGACGAACGAGGCCAGTAATTTCATTCGTGATAATTACGGTCAGTCAGCTCACGGTGTGATTGCCGATGCCGTTCGTATCGAATATCTGCCGGAACCGGATCTGGAAATCACTGTTGACGGTGGTATCGTCGTGGATGATGACACCGGTATTGTCGACTTCGGCAGCACGATTCCGGGAATCCCGGTGATCAAGCAATTCACAATCACCAACCTGTCTGCAGATGACGTGGATGTAACAGGGTTGATTGAATTCCCACCTGGTTTCAGTATTGATCCCGCATCACCATTCGGTACGGACAATGTTCCAGTCACGATTGCCGGTGGGGACAGTGTTACCTTTAGCATTCAGTTTGACGGTGGCACGAATGGTACTACTTTCGGTCAGATTTCCTTCACAACCGGTGACGCTGACGAGAATCCCTTTAACTTTACCGTTCGCGGAGAATCAGGGCCGGCAACGGTTGGTATCAACGACTCCGACTTCACCCCAACAGGGACCTGGGAAGGCTATACCCCAAGTAACGTGGGTGATCCTCTCTTCCTGACCGCTGGTGAACCGTTCCAGACCGGATCCGGTAGCAATACAGCGACCTGGAACTTTGTTGTAGAACCAGGCCGTTACCAGGTGGTAGCTCACTGGTATGTCAATCCTGATGTGACGATGAACGGTCATGGCGCTGCTTCCAATGCACCTTACACGATCATCGGGGGAGCACTTCCCGTCACCGTACGGGTGAATCAACGGGTCAGTTCCAACGACTTCCTGGATGATGGGATTAATTGGGAATACATTGGTAATCCTGTAGAGATCACAGGCAACTCTTTAATAGTTGAGCTGACGGATGATCTAGCCAACGGTCTGATCTATGCTGATGAGATTCGCATCTATCGAGTGGTAGATCCAGTGGTCGATGTCGTAGTGGACGGCGATAGCCTGGCTGATGGTGGCACGGTCAATTTTGATGATACGATTGAGGGCGCCCCCGTCGTTAAAACATTTACCGTGACAAACTATGGTGAACGAAACATGGCGCTGGGTACGATCTCGATACCTGCTGGATTCAGCATAGTCAGTCCATTGGGTTCATCCAATCTGGCACCAGGTGCATCCACAACGTTTACACTGCAGATGAATGCCAGCTCAGCGGGAAGTTTTTCCGGTGTGGTCTCCTTCGGTGTTGATTCATCCGATGCGAATCCGTTCAACTTTACCGTTTCCGGTTCAGCATCAGATAGTATGATCATCGATAATGGCGATATTGGTTACAGCACCACAGGTGACTGGGTTCCAAGATATGCTACCTCGGTCTACGATTACTACCAGAATGACCAGGATGAATTATTCGGAGGCGATCAGCCTGGTTCGAATACGGCCAGCTGGGAATTCACCAATCTGGCAGAAGGTACCTATCGTATCTCTTCACACTGGGCCTCCCATAGTGGTCTGGAATCGAATGCTCAGTTCGTGATTTCGGGAATTCAGGGTGGTGATATCACTGTTACCCTGGACCAGCGATTTGCTGCCAACGACTTTACTGATGCCGGCGTGAGCTGGGAAACACTCGGTACCTTCCAGGTTGCAGCCGGTGGTACATTCACGATTACATTGCTGGATGATGGCGCAACCAGTAAACTGGCCGCCGATGCGATGCGTCTGGATATCCTGTCTATCGGTTCGATTGCTCCTGAAATTGAAGTACAGGCAGGGGCTGTGAACCTGACCAGTGGTAGCAGCAGTCTCGATCTGGGGACGGCCTTCTATGGTGAATCGCTGTTCCAGACCTTTACGATTACGAATACGGGAACCGATACCCTGAATCTGAGTCCCGTAATTGCTCCTGCCGGGTTCAGTATTTCTGTACCGCTGGGGACAAACACCTTATACGCCGGTCAGTCAACAACCTTTGAAGTCGAATTTAACAATACGACAGCTGCCGGACTGTATAGCGGAACTCTGACCATTCCCAATGATGATGCTGACGAAGCACCATTCACGATTGATCTTTCTGCCACGATGAATGCTTCATTGATTATAGATGATGGGGATGCCGGCTTTAGCAGTTCAGGTGGCTTCTACGCGGTAAACTGGGTGACTTATTTCGAGGGTGATACCCGTCAGTTGTTGACCGGTGCTAACGGAACTGCCACGTGGGACTTCAGCAGTCTGACTGCTGGCAGCTACACGGTCTATGCAACCTGGGCTGCTCATGGAAGCCTGGCTACCAATGCGGAGTACTCAATCAACGCTGGTGGCCCGATTGTGGTCAATCAGCGAGTTGCTCCCAATGATCTGAACAGTGATGGTGCGAACTGGGGAATTCTGGGAGTTGTGAATGTATTAGCCGGTGGTTCGATTTCTGTCGAACTGACTGATAATGCCGCTAATGGAAAAATCCGGGCCGACGCCATTCGCATCGAACGTACCGGTCCATTGATGGCAGCAGCAGGAGTCAGTCCTTCCAATGCTCCTGCCATTACGCAGTCAGATCTGGATTCCGTGCGTGATGCAGCCTTGAATTACTGGAAAGCAACCGGGTTGAGTGAAACTCAGATCAGCCTGCTGGAATCGGTCAACTTTGTCCTGGCAGATCTGCCTGATGCCATGCTGGGAGGAGCGACTACCACAACGATACTGATTGATATCAATGCTGCCGGTTATGGCTGGTTCGTAGATGATACGCCGTTCGACAGCAGCGAGTTCAGCCTGGACGCCGATGGTGACCTAGTGGCTGGTATCGGTAGTGCAGCCTTTGGTCAAATGGATCTGTTGACCGTCATGCTGCATGAAATGGGGCATACGCTGGGATACGATGACCTGGACAGTGATGATTCACTGATGGGTGAAACCCTGGATGCTTCGGAACGTCGTCTGCCTGAGATTGATGACTTCTTCAGCGGTGTGGCAGAGGGAGATAATCCTCTGCTGGATTAGTTGATTCCTCTGATAATGAATGAATGACAGACAGTCCCCGAAAACATCTGGTTTTCGGGGACTGTTTTTATTTTGGATGCTTGTTTTACTGAAAAGTGATGCGGTCCTGCCAGACTGTGTCCCGTTTGAGTGTAGCGTCTCCCGGGTCTTTTATAGTGCGAATAATCGACTGAGAGACGTTATGGATGCGCTCTAATCAGCAGCGGGAGTCAGCAGCTTGCGGAAATTGGTTCCCAGAATCAGCCGTTTGTCGGCTTCCGAAATATTCGCAGCGGTGACTTTGCATAACTCTGTGCCCAGCGATCGGGAGGGCAGGTGGCTGCCGAAGATAATGCGCTCGGCGCCCAGTTCCCGCACTGCCATTTCGATGAAACCGGCAGTGGGGTCAAAGCCAGAGGTTTCCACAAGAATGTTTTCCGAGTCACGGACCGCCCGAATGCCGCGTTCCCATTCGCCACCGGAATGAGCGCAGATGAATTTCTGCTCTGGGAAGCGTTTCGCCAGCACTGCCAGTTCGGAGGGGGTCGTCATCCCAGGACTTTTCTTGCCGCCGGTGATGAACCAGGTATGCTGCATGATCACGCCGTTCAATTCTGCAATCCGCTCAATGAGGGGGACAAAATTGGGATGGGTACACGTGAGTGCCGCGGGTCCGCCTCCGGGAAAATAGACGCCGCGCATGGGTCCGTCCTGTAGCCAGCGATTGAGTGCGTCCAGCGAAGCGGGTACATTGTTGGCGTTGAGTTGGATCATGCCCAGCATCAGATCGGGCCAGCGTTTCAGTGGTATCTCGACGAGATCCGGCTGTGCTTTCAGCTTCTGTTCCAGTTCGCGATCCGTGGTCGTTCCGATGCCGACGTGCGGGAAATAGCAGAGCTTTTCGAACCGGCCTGTTTTGATGGCCGGCATCGCCCGTTCAATTTCTGCGATCAGGCTGGTGCTGCCATCGCGGCCCGGATGTGAATGTGCGGGCGTGAAATACGAATCCCAGATGCGATAGTTTTCCAGTACTTCGCTGTCAGGCAGACCAGCTGACAGGCGTGGGGGAGTCGACTTTGTTGAATCGTGTGTTTTGACTCGAACCCTGGCCGGATGTTTCTGTCTCGCTTTACTGGCAGAAATGAATTGCGTCGCATTGTCTGTGAGTACCGATTTCAGATCTGCATTCTCAAGAATTGAAGATTCATAGACGCGAACCAAAGCCGCTTCAGGAATGAGAAACGGGGCGTGGGAACCGAACAGGACGCGTCCAGCAGGAAGACGTTCCATGAGTGCTGGTACGCCGTCCGTACTTTCCACGCGGGCTGTGTCAAAGTAGATGCCCGGCGTTTGAGAAAGTTTGTTCAGCAGATCCGGTCTGAGTTTTGCATTCAGCAGTTGAAGCCGGAGCCCGGGGATTTTTGTTGCCAGTTCGGGAAGCGGTGCAAGATCGACATCAGGCACCTGCAGCGATTGATGCTGAGTGCGTACATCTTCGAGAGAGACAGCCAGTTGGACGAACAGACCTGCTGTGGTGGCCTGGGTTAACAGCGCCTGCAGACGTGGATCTGTGAGTGTGTAGCCGTGGTAGTTGGGATGCAGGCGGATGCCCGGCATCTGGTGGTTATGCTGGCACTGCTGCAGGTCGGATTCCCAGTCAGGCAGTGTGGGATTGATGGAACCGATGGGGACGAGTTCTGAATAACGCCGGCATTCGTCAGTCAGCCGCTGATTGACGGCAGAAATGTCACGATGCAGAATGCCCTCGTAGCTGCCTGCCCAGGCCAGTTTAATGCCCAGGGCCTGGAGTTTTTTAACCAGTGTCTGTGTGTCGTCGAGCGGAAGTCGTCGAAAGGGCCAGTGAAACAGGCTGACGTTGGTATCAATGATTTCGATCTCAGCTGGCTGTTGCTCTGCAGACAGGAAGGTTTGTCGTCCCAGTGTCGAGGTCAACCCGATTGCAGTAGCGGTCGTCAAAAACTCGCGTCGACTGAATTCACAATCCGGAGAGTTCAACTGAGGATCTCCCTGACCACGCGAGGTGGATTGACACCGGTCAGGCGTTCTTCGAGTCCACTGCGGGTATAGAAGAGTTCCTGATGATGGAGCCCCAGCTGATGGAGAATCGTGGCATGGAAGTCGTGGACACTGACAGGGTTTTCCACAACGCTGTGCCCGAATTCATCGGTCACGCCGTAGGTGGTTCCCCCTTTGATACCGCCGCCGGCCATCCAGGAAGTGAAAGCCTGCATGTTATGGTCGCGGCCCGAGAAGCCGTTGGCCGATTTCTGTGTCGTGGGTGTGCGACCAAATTCACCGCCCCAGATCACCAGGGTTGAGTCGAGCAGGCCCCGTTGCTTGAGGTCTCGAAGCAGGCCGGCAACCGGTTTATCAGTTCGTTGGCACATGGCACGGTGATTGGCGGCGAGGTCAGCATGGCTGTCCCAGGGCTGTTCTTCGAGGAAGATCTGCACAAAACGGACACCCCGTTCGACCAGCCTGC
>NZ_CAXAVM010000092.1:0-26716 GCF_963972345.1 uncultured Gimesia sp.
ACCTGTAGATCGTGGTATATTCCTGCTGTCGAACCGATAGATTTGCTTTCAACGTCGCGGGCAACATCATGGCACATGCCAGGCCGTGAGAGATCCTGCAGTGGATTCCTAATGCGGGAGCTACCCCATGAGCCATCCCCAGGCCGGAATTGGCTAAGGCAATCCCTGAGAGTAACGCGGCATGAGCCATTGCTTCACGACCGTTGCGGGAGTTTCCATTCTCGACCACTTCAGGCAATGCCGGGATCGCCAGCTTGAGCCCCTGCAGACAGAGTGCCTGTGGGATCGGCTGTGCCCGGCACGAGATATAACTTTCCAGTAACTGTGTAATGGCATCCATTCCCGTACGGGCGGTGATTTCCGGGGGAACCGAACAGGCGAGTTGAGGATCACAGAGCACGATGTCGGGTATCATCTGCTCGGCACGCAGGCTTTTTTTGAAAGGTGGCGCATAACTTGAGATGACGGCATTTTTAGTCGCTTCGCTGCCCGTTCCCGCCGTAGTGGGAATCGCCAGGAAAGGGAGCGGCGCTGCGGTTAACTTCAAGCCCCGTCCGACTCCCTCCAGGTAATCCACAACGGTTTCGCTTTCCTGATTGGTGATCATTGCAGAGGTCGCCTTGGCCAGATCAATGCCGGAACCACCGCCGATTCCAATCAGAAAGTCCCCTGCACCGGCCTTTGAGTCTCTGAGCAGCTTTGTGGCCTGATCCACGTCTGCGACTTCGGGTTCATTGGAAATCGTGCGGATAAACTCACTTTTGATATCAGCCTGGGACAGCAGTTGGCGTAATTCGTCAATTACCCCGGATGCTTCCAGCGAGCGCGAACCACTGATGATGAAAGCCCGTGTCCCCAGCGCAGCCGCCAGTTTTCCGACTTCCTGAAAGCGTCCCCAGCCAAAGCAAATCTGTTGTGGTGCGAAAAAATTGTAATTCATAGCAGTCACTTAAATAAAAAAAGGGACGCATCCCCCTGGGATGCATCCCCGCTTGTAGAGATCGGATTTGATTATTTCTTTTTCAGTTCTGTTTCAATTGCGGTCGTGACTTCTTCCGACTGCGGATTGACGCGGGTCCGGAAACGGGCAGCGATTTCGCCATCGCGGCTGATCAGAAACTTTTCAAAGTTCCATTTGACAGGACCGGCTGTTTTGGAGTTCGTCTTTTTCGAGGTCAGGTACTGATAGAGCGCATCGGCATCTTTGCCATTCACGTCAACCTTGCTGAACATGTCAAAAGTGACACCGTAATTCTTGCTGCAAAACTCGGAAATCTGCTCTGCAGAACCTGGTTCCTGTGCACCAAACTGATTGCAGGGAAAGCCCAGAACGACCAGTCCCTGATCCTTATATTTATCATGCAGGGCCTGCAGATCTTTGTATTGGGGAGTGGCTCCGCATTTACTGGCAGTGTTGACGATCAGCAGTACTTTGTCTTTGTATTTGCTCAGATCGACCTCTTTCCCTTCCAGCGTCTTCACTGTGTGATCCAACACGGGGGGAACAGATTTTTTATCGCTTTGCCCGGCAAGGCTCAGGGAACAGGTCAAAGCCAGCACGCCTGCCAGCATAGTCAGTGATTTGAGGTTTCTCATCGATCTCTCCAAGGTTAAGGATCCGGGCAAAATGCTCGGCCCGAAATAAGTAAAACGAACAGTGCTTTGAATCGCGTCTTGCGAGAACGTTTCGATCCCTCGACTATAAACAGTATTATAGTCAGATCTCAGATAAAAATAATACTATTTGTTCGTCGGAGAATCAATTGTCGGGAAGCATTTCGCGGAGGGAAGTTTAACTGTTGTACCGGGCAGGAGAGACTGGCAGGCTGGAGAGATCAGGAGAGCCGCCTGGCAAGGTTCGCTTTGTAGTAGAGTGAACGAAACAGTTCCGAGACCGGAAAACCATCTGTGGTGGAGCCGACTTCGATTTCCTGGTCGCTGATCCAGCGGTTCCGCAGATCAGATTCGAGTAGCTTCCGGGCTGCCGAGTTGAGTTCCTGGAAATCAAACAGCTCGACAATATAATGTTCAGATGAATCTTCCAGCGTCGATTTTTCACTGAAAGCCAGGTGAGCCATGGGTTCCTGTGAAAGGATAAAATCCTCAAAAGGCACCAGTTCGAATGACTTTTCCAGTTCTGAAATCAGGCAGTGCTGAAAAGTTTCGTAAGGTCGTTTCTTATCACCCGGCAACATGAATTCCTGACGTTCGTAATTCCAGTGAGCCAACCAGTGCGTTTTCTGATCGACGGTTTTCTGCAGCAGGATAAATGAGCCTACAAAGTTCCCCATCGTCGATTTTGACCTTTCTCGATCATGAATGCTTGTCAGTGTTGGTTTTCAGTAACTAATGGCCCGACTGAATTTTACCATTGCTGTGGAGGGATTTGGTTTGGAATTCCTTGAAAAGCGGGACCTCCGCTCAGAAAACAGGCTGAAATCCCAGATTCCACGCTATTAGGGGAATCTTCGATTGACCGTATTCTGAGGGAAATTCAGATTTTACTATCTTTTTACGGTTTCCCATTGCATACGAAGTATCTTGTTTGTAGAATTACGCATAAGTACTCACGGATGTAAAATCGTTGTATTGTAGTACCTTTACCATCCCCATTTGACCCTACCCCAATTTGACCCGCCCAATGGCAGAACTGGATGAATCGTCACAATGGTTCTGATTCTGCCCCTGACCTTAAAGGCTCACCCTATGAAAGTTCATCTTATCAGCGATCATCCTGATTTGCCGGACATTGAGATTGGTACCGAAGAACTGCCAGTCGTTCTGGGGAGAAGCAACAGCTGCGAATTACGCATCCTGGATCCCATGCTCAGCAGACATCAATGCGAGTTGACATTCCATAATAATGCCGTTCGCGTTCGGGATCTTGAGTCGACCAATGGTACGATTGTGAATTCAGCCGTCGTGCATGAAGCCCCACTTTATCCAGGGGACATCCTCACCATTGGCATGGCGAATTATGTCGTCAGCTACTACGACGGCGATGGACAGGAAAGTTTCGAAGAAAGCTATTTCTCCGAGAACTCAATTTAGAGTGACTCACCTTTTACCATAGCCTCTCCCAATCTATTATACTCGGTTTAAATGGTTTTGGAGACGATACAGTAAAACTGGAGACTTTCCAGGTCCCGCTGTTTTGTACTGGTTGAGTACACTCTGACGATCTCCTGTGCGCTGAAGCGAAAGCTGTGAGATCCACAAATCGCATCCCTGTCCTGTGGGGGGGCGGTTAACTCCGATTTTCTTCTGGAAGCCTGGTTCTTATGCAATCCGAAGAACTGTTTGATGTCGTTGATGAGCAGGATCAGGTTCTTGAACAACTCCCCCGCTCTGTCGTCCATGCACGCAAACTGCTGCATCGGGCTGCGAATGTCTTCGTCTTCAATTCCAAAGGCGAATTACTGCTACAGTTCCGCTCTGCCACCAAAGACGAGTATCCCCACTGCTATACCTCATCTGCTTCCGGTCATTTGAGCGCCGGGGAGGATTATCTCGAATCAGCCCAGCGGGAAATGCAGGAGGAGATCGGCATCGATACCCGGCTGGAATGGCTCGAGAAATTCCCGGGAACTCCAGACAATGCCTACGAGCATACCGTGCTGTTTCGGACATATTCTGATGGACCGTTTACCTTTGATCCTGTGGAAATTGAACGCGGGGAGTTTTTTGAACTCACCCGTATAGACCGGATGCTGGCAGAAGACGAAAAGCAGTTCACTCCCCCGTTTCGACAGCTCTTTCGCTGGTATCGCCAGAACTGTTCCGGCTGACATAACCGGAATCACTCCCCTTTACGGGGACTCTTCCATCCATTGACCGGCAATAAACAGCAGCGCGCCACCCGAAATCTGCAACAGGAATCGCAGGCTGGATCCACCGATGTGTTCCTGCACTGGTGTGGGGGCAATCATGCCGGCGATAATCAATGCCGCGAGCGCTCCTGTCAGATTGAGCAACAGAAACAGCTGCTGAGGCTGGAGTGCTCTGGCAGGAAATGCAAACAGGGAAATCATCAATGCCCACCATTGCAATCCCCAGCTCCATGCCTCAAGGAACATGCACTGCAAAAGATGAGTCACGGCCCACTGTAGTGCCGCGACTCCCTCTGACAGGTTCGTGATCTGCATTCTGCTGAAGTATGCCATTTCGGTTGTTGCCGGCAGATGCCTGCGATACAGCAACCAGGGAGCAATAAACAGCAGCGTTATCAAAGCGAACTTGCCGACAGAAAAAGCCAGGGTTAGCAGTCTGCCACGAAAATACAGCAGCCCAACGATTGAAACGGCGATCAGGTCGATCAGGAAAAAGGCAATCCCTTCGTCTTTGGTAAAGACTGTCATCCCGGCGGACAATCCTGCGACGAGCGGCAGAGTTTTGAGAACCGCAGGATCGGGAGCAGATTTTTTCGATTCTGTGAGATAACTCCAGAGGTACAGCAGGGTGATCGTATGAAAGCAGGCGATGGGACCATCGGCCTGGCCCGATAAAAAGCCATATTCCCAGGGAATCATGCTAGGCACGGTCGCCAGCATCAGGGTAAACAGCCAGGCGCGCGCCGACTGTCGAGTGGTACGCTGTAATACACCTTGAAAACAGAGAAGCATTCCCAGGTATAAAAGCGGAAACATGATCTTAGACCAGCGGTCGTTGACTTCCCCCAGCAGCAGGTAAGAATGGGTCTCGTTGAGTGGAATTAATAACGGGTATTTCGGGTGATACTGCACAAAATCAGGATGCTGCAAGGCCTCGTTTTGCAGTGTTCCTTCCTGGAAAAGAACAATCGCTTTGAGCCCGAATATGGCGCGTTCGTCCCAGAATCGCTGCGGAGTCATCAGTGACTGGATCACAGTGGACAAACACAGGAACAGCAGAATTCCCAGACAAAGTTTTTTGAAATCATCATCCGTGGCAGAAGCATCACTCGCATTGGCTACCGTTCGAGCGTTACGGAATTGCCGGATGAGAGTGACTGGACCGAGCAACAGCCCGCAGCACATCCACGACCAGGCAACGGTGGATGAATAACTTCCCCCGACCCAGCCCCAGAGGAAATAAAAGAAAGCTGTGGTGCCAAATCCGAACACCAGCCCGAGCCCCAGCAGCTCCGTCAGCGAGGTCTGTGTTTGAGTCGACCGCAGCAGGGAACTGAGCAGCACGTGGGCCGCAGCGAGCCCCACGCCCCAGATTCCTGCAACAGACAGTAGAACCAGTAACAGGTCGGTCAAGGAGTCGCCTCCTGATTCTGTCGGCCACCCTCGGCTTGCGATTCGGGTTGCTGATATTTTCTTAAACGGACATTAAAAGTCGGCTCATAATCAGGACCGTACTGACTTTGCATAAACTGGATCCAGTGCGGGTCTTCCTCAAGACGATCTTTCTCCAGATAGTCTCCCCCTTCAAAATATTCGAGAATATAGTCGGGAGCGATCTGCTCCAGATATTCAGAGTCGAGATCGGACAGACGATACGCTTTCAGCTGGCGTTGCTGGAATTCTTTCGGGATCACAAATTCGCTCTCCGGATGCAGCGGATGAAACAGTTTTCGTGGCAGCAGGTAATAAGATAAAAAAAACAGCTTCTGGTCACTTAATACCAGAATGCGGGCATCCTCTGCTGTGGCCTGTTTTACGAAGCGAATTACATCCCGGTTGGAATCGCTGATGTTGGGCATCATCTCACTGCCGGCCCGAAAATGGTACCAGGGCCAGTCTTCGATCCGGCGGTTAACACCTTTGGCAAAATGGACCAGTCCCAGAATGAACCAGCTGATTAACAGAAACCGAAGCAGGCTCGTTCGTCCCGCATGCTGCAGCGATGTCAAGCGTTTCAACGTTTGCCAGCTGTGATCGGCGAGAACGACAACCCGCTGGTAATAGAAGAATCCCGTGATCGTCAGAAGTGCAAACAGGGGAAGCAGAATTCGCAGTAGTACTGTTAATGCCTGCCCCTGTTCGTGGGCGGCAAACTGAGAGTATTGATCCGGGTTGGCCCGTTTCATCATCCATGTCTGAAAATATTCCACTGGCATCAACCATGCATAAACCATGCCGGGAATCGAAATGAAAAGCAGCAGTATCAGAATCAAACGCACCAGACGGGACATGCAGCAGTCTCTAGAGCAAGTACAATACCGGTTAGGGAGGGGACGTTGAACAGCAAATCCCGAGTCTATGGCTCACGTCAATGAAAGTCAAGAAGCGAAGGAAGGCCACAAAAAACAGAGGACGAGCTGCGAGTGTCATGCTATAATACTCTCCTGGCTGGAATTTCCGCCACAGGAGTGATTATGGAGCTGGCTTATTCTACAGACGTCGGTTTTTGCATGGTTTCTCATTGAGTTTGTATTTGTGCGCACGCAAATCAGCAAAGAAACAGGTTTCAAAACGAGAGGCTGGCAGTTCCTGGTCTGGGGGACGCCTCTGCTTTTTGCCAGCATCATTCTCGCTCAAACGACCGCTTTTCAATCTTCAAAAAGCCCGACTTATGATGAAACCTATTTTCTGGGTTCCGCTTTAGCTACGGTTCATCAGGGATCTCTGAATGAACGGATCTGTGGCGCGGGGGTGGCCCCCGTACCGATTCTGCTGTACTGGTTGCCTGTCGCGTGGCGGGCAGGTGGCGAACCTCGTCAGGACGCCTGGCAGGGAGAAGTGACTGACCCTCCGTTAATCGAACAGGCCCGATTCTTGAACTCGCTCCTGGTGGGTATTCCGACGATGCTGCTGATTTACTGCTGGCTCTTCCTGCGTCGAGGTTTTGCCGCTGGATTTCTGGGGGCAGCTTTAATAACGTTTTCACCGACAATGATAGCTCACTTCTCTCTGGCTACCACGGATGCCTGCTTCACATTGACTTCATTAATTGCTTTGGGAACGTTAACCCGCTATGCGAAAGAGCCCACTCTCCGAAATCTCTGCTGTCTGTCGCTTGCCGTTTCGTTGGCAATTTCCACAAAGTACTCAGGCATATTCCTGCTGCCCTGTACGCTGATTGTAATAACTCTGACTGTCTTCCTGCATCCGGAGTCTACCAGTGTGCCGAACATCTGGTCTCTGTCGAAACCGATACTCCGGAAATGTATCCTCTTTCTGGTCATGCTGATCCCTTTCACCTGGGCCTTTCATCTATTCTGCTTCACGGGGCCGTTGAAAACCGTTTCCTATGAAGAAACGCCCGACGAGTCCGCCTGGGTACGTCTACTGGGGCGAGGGCCTGTCGCCCGGCAGGTGATGGAAATCTCACATCATACATTGAAACGCCCTGCTCCATTTGCCGGCATCCTGTTTCAGTTCCTGCATAATGCAGGAGGCCATGATGCTTACCTGATGGGAGCCGTTTCAGAACATGGCTGGTGGTATTATTTCCCTGTTGCCTGGAGCCTGAAGAGCACACCCGTCGAACTGCTCTACACACTGATCGCATTCTGCTTAGCCTGCTATCTGCTGATTGATTCCTGGAAAACAGTCCGACATCGTGCAGCAGACATTCCGCCGATAGATCAGAGTTCCGACAGACAAAGCGAGACTGGCGAACCGACCAGTCATGCCCCACTGATCTGGTTGCTGGCAGGGGGAATGCTGCTCGGAATGGCTTTGACCAGTCGACTGAACCTGGGGCAACGTTACCTGCTCACACTTTATCCACTCCTGTTTCTGTTTACGGTCGATCAGATCTGGCGCTGGTTTCACTTTCGTGCCTGGTTGCTTTACACTTTTGGCTCCCTCTGTATCTGCCTGCAGATTATCTCAATTACTTCCGTGCAGCCCAATTATCTGTCCTACTTCAATGACAGTATCGGCGGACCCGCTGCCGGAAGATTCTATCTGCTCGATTCCAATCTGGACTGGGGACAGGATCTGCCTGCTCTCAAGGCACGTCTGGATGAGCTTCCGCTGCAAGACCGAGAACGCTGTCTTCTGTATTATTTTGGAACCGGGAGTCCACAAGGCTATGGGATTTCGGCTTTCGATATGCGCCAGAAACTTCCTGAGAATGTAGATGAATGGAACTACCTGGCGTTATCCGCGAATTATCTTCAGGGCCTGTATACACAAGCCAGAGATCCGTTTGCCGGTTTTCGAAGCATCAAACCCGTGGGACAGGCCGGTTATTCGATTTATCTGTTTGACCTTTCAACTCCCCAGGCTCAAAAAGCGTTACAGCACGCGGTTGATGTTTTGCAGAAAATGCAGGAATCAAAAGAGAAGACCGAATGACCTGCAGCAGATTTCAGATCTCCTGCCCCGCTTCAGGTATGGCGATGGCTGAAAACGCATGCTACAATGTCGGCTTCAAACGACGCGGTAGAATGTGGTCATCTCTTAATCAGACGTATCGACACGGAGACTGCTGTGATGAAGCTGCGAATGGGGAGACGGGTATCCTGGGCGAGTGTGCTGATCCTGCTGATGTCGTCAGCAAGCTCTCTGTCAGCCAGGGAATTCGATTTCAACCGTGATGTGCGTCCCATTCTCTCAGATCTCTGCTTTCAATGTCATGGTCCCGATTCCTCTCAGCGGAAGGCCGACCTGCGACTTGATCTGCAGAGCGGTTTGCTGGGTACTGCAAAAATTCCAGGTGTCGTGATTCCCGGCAAAGCGGATGAGAGTGAACTGCTCTCCCGCCTGATTTCTGACGATCCCGATCTGCACATGCCTCCTGCCTCGTCGGAAAAACAGATTACCGCAGTCCAGATCGCCACCATTCAGCAGTGGATCAACCAGGGGGCACGCTGGCAGAAACACTGGGCTTTTATACCGCCAGTAAGACCTGCGATTCCCGCAGTCAAACAGCCAGACTGGGTGCAAAACCCGATTGATGCTTTCGTCCTGGCACGCCTGGAACAGGAAGAATTGGCTCCAGCACCTCCGGCAGATCGTGCTACTTTAATCCGTCGCCTGAGTCTCGACCTCACCGGATTACCACCGACGATCGCCGAACAGGATGCCTTTTTTCATGATCACACTTCGACCGCTTATCAGACTCTGGTAGCGCGTTTATTGAAATCACCTCATTACGGCGAACGCATGGCGATGGAATGGCTGGATGCGGCCCGTTTTGCAGATACCAGTGGCTATCAGACCGATGGCGAACGTCACATGTGGCGCTGGCGTGAATGGGTGATTGATGCTTTCAACAGCAACAAGCCATTTGATGAATTTACCATTGAGCAACTGGCCGGTGATTTACTTCCCCAACCGACCCTCAATCAGAAAATTGCCACCGGTTTCAATCGCAATCATCGTTCGAATTCGGAAGGCGGCATCATCTTTGAAGAATATCTGCTGGAATATGCAGTCGACCGGGTAGAGACAACGGGAACAGTCTGGCTGGGTCTGACGGTCGGTTGTGCCCGCTGTCACGACCACAAATATGATCCGATTTCACAGAAAGACTTTTACCAGCTGATCGCTTTTTTCAATAACATCCCCGAACGCGGTCGCGCGATCAAATACGGGAATGCCGTGCCCTTCGTCAAAGCACCGACACAAGAACAGCAACAGAAACTCTCCAGCATGGATCACGAAATTCAACAGCGGGAGCAATTCTTGAAAGCGGCTGAGCCCGAACTGAAACAGCTCCAGAAAGCCTGGGAACAGCAACACTCACCAGCCGATCTCAAATTATCGTTTCCTGAAAAACATCTGGCGTATCACATCCCCTTTGACGGCGAGGTCAGGCTTGAGGTTATCGGCAAACAGACTAAAGACTTTTATGCAGAGAAGACAAACGCTTCCAGCGATCTGATCAGCGAAGAGCAGTCCATTGATGCAAAACTTCCGGAGTTCAAACCGGGAATCGCAGGCCAGGCCCTCTCCCTCAATGGTCGGCAGCAGTTGGCAACAAAGCAGAAACCGGTATTAAGTGATAAGGATCCTTTCTCACTGGTGTTCTGGGTTAAGCCCGCTCAACTCTCTGGCACGCTGCTGGCATCGCTGACCCCCGCTCAGGATGAAAGCGGCTTTCAAATCGCACTGGACCAGGGACAGTTGAAAATCAATATGGGACCTCGCTGGCTGGATGATGCGATTCGACTGCAGTCAACACGAAAACTGAATCTGAACAGCTGGTCGCAGATCGTGTTGACCTACGCCGGCAATTCACAGGCAGAAGACTTTCAACTGTATGTCAACGGAACCCCCTGGGACCTCGAAGTGAAATTGAATATCCTGACGGGAGGATTTTCGTTTCCCTCTCCCCTTCACTTTGGTGCAGAACACGAAAATGACTTATTCCTGGGACTGCTGGACGACCTGAAAATCTATCGAACCCGCCAGTCACAGGAATGGGTGACGTTGAATTTCGTCAGGGAACCCCTGGAGCGGCTGCTCCAGATTCCTGCCGCTGATCGTTCCGCAGCAGAACGTCTGAAGATACAGCGTTCCTTTCTGGCATTTCACTCACCGGAAATCTACCGTACGGCTTTTCTGGATTTGCAGACGCTCAAAGAAGATCGCGAGTCGTATTACCGCAGCCTTCCCACCAGCATGATCATGCAGGATCGAAAGCAGCCTCAGCCAACGTTCGTGCTCATGCGGGGAGAATATGACAAGCCCGGCGCACAGGTTTCTGCGAATATTCCCGCGAGCCTGGGAACACTCTCAGAGCAGCAACCACGCAATCGGCTTGGTTTGGCCCGCTGGCTTGTAGATCCACAAAATCCTTTAACCGCGCGCGTGATCGTCAACCGTTTCTGGCAGATGTATTTCGGAAATGGCCTTGTAAAAACAACCGAAGACTTCGGTTCACAGGGATCGTGGCCCACGCATCCGGAACTGCTCGACTGGCTGGCGCTGGAATTTATTCATTCCGGCTGGGATGTCAAACACCTGCAAAAGTTGATCGTCACGTCTGCCACCTACCAACAGTCTTCACATGTGACGTCGGAAAAATTAAAGGCAGACCCGGAAAACCAGCTGCTGGCCCATGCGTCGCGGCTCCGTCTGCCAGCCGAACTGATTCGCGATCAGGCTTTATTTACCTCCGGTCTGTTAAATGCAGAAATCGGTGGCCCCTCAGTGAAACCCTATCAGCCTGCCGGCGTCTGGAAAGAAATCGCCAGTCAGCTTTATCAACCGGATACCGGCGAAGACCTGTACCGCCGCAGCATGTACACGTTCTGGAAACGTACCGTCCCACCACCGGCGATGGCAACATTCGATGCCCCTTCACGCGAAACCTGTATCGTCAAGCGGTCGCGGACCAACACACCTTTACAGGCGCTGGGCCTGCTGAATGATGTGACCTATGTTGAAGCGGCCCGTAAGCTTGCCGAACGGATGCTCGAGTACCACGAACAGTCTCCGGCTGCAAGAATCCAATACGCCATGCGACTGGTCCTGGCCCGCGATGCGAATGAACGTGAATTACCAGTTTTAGTCAACGCGATGGAACGCAGTCACAGTCGCTTCCAGAAAGACACCCAGGCGGCGCAGCAGTTGCTCTCCGTCGGAGAGTCACAACCGAATCAGCAATACGATGCCGCAGAACTTGCTGCCTGTACCATCGTCGCCAGTCTGATTCTCAATCTGGATGAAACGATCAACCGGGAATAACTCATGCTGAATTTCACAGACGAACTTGCCTTGACTCATAATCGGCGTGCGTTTCTTCGTCGAAACACAGCCGGTATTGGAATGGCGGCTCTTGCCTCACTGTTGCAGGAGTCTCAAGCTGTAGAAAAAAACGCTACGCCAGTCAGTGGTCTGCATTTTCCGGCTAAAGCCAGACGGGTAATCTATCTCAGTCAGTCCGGTGCTCCCTCACAGCTGGATCTGTTCGACTATAAACCAGGACTCAAAAAGTTTCATAAAACAGAACTCCCCGACTCCATCCGCCGCGGACAGCGACTGACTGGTATGACGTCGGGTCAGAAAAGTTTTCCCATCGCTGCCTCAATGTACCGGTTCGCTCAGCACGGTCACAGCGGCACATGGGTGAGCGAACTCCTGCCACAGACTGCGAAGATCGCCGATGAGCTCTGCGTTGTCAAATCCATGTATACCGAAGCCATCAACCACGATCCTGCAATCACGTTTCTTCAGACCGGCAGTATCCAGGCGGGTCGGCCCAGTATGGGATCGTGGATCTCTTATGGACTGGGAAGTGAAAACAGGGATCTGCCCACGTTCGTGGCGCTCACTTCGGGGGACGGAGGTCAGCCACTCTACGACCGTCTCTGGGGGAGCGGCTTTCTGCCGACACGACATCAGGGAGTCAAGTTCCGCCGCTCCAGCGATCCGGTTCTCTTCCTCGCCAATCCACCCGGCATCGATCAGCAGGCCCGACGCGAAATGCTTGACGATCTGGGTGAACTCAATCGGCTTTCCCTGGAGCAGAAAGGCGATCCTGAAATCGCGACCCGCATCGCGCAATACGAACTCGCATTTCGCATGCAGACTTCGATCCCCGAACTGGCAGATCTGTCGCAAGAGACCCCCGCGACCTTTGAATTGTACGGCGAACAGGCAAAACAACCGGGCACCTATGCCGCCAACTGTCTGTTGGCCCGGCGTCTGGCAGAGCGTGGCGTCCGCTTCATTCAACTGTATCATCGAGGCTGGGACCATCATCTCAACCTGCCCACAAAAATCAGGCAACTGACGGGCGAGACCGATCAGGCGACGGCCGCCCTGATTCTCGATCTGAAACAGCGGGGCATGCTGGAAGACACACTCGTCGTCTGGGCCGGTGAGTTTGGTCGCACCGTTTACTGCCAGGGAACGTTGACGGCAACCAATTACGGACGTGATCATCATCCGCGTTGCTTCACCGTCTGGGCAGCGGGCGGCGGAATGAAACCGGGAATGACGTTCGGTCAGACCGACGACTTCAGTTATAACATCACCGAAACCCCCCTGCCCGTCCACGATCTGAATGCCACAATCCTGCACTGCCTGGGCATCGATCATAAAAAGCTCACCTACAAATTCCAGGGACGTGACTACCGTCTGACGGACGTACATGGAAATGTCGTGCAGGAATTGTTGAGCTAGAAACCTTCGAGGAATTATTATATCGTTCCCCTGAGCCAGTCTGATCGAACCGCAGTCCGCTGAAATTGAATCGGAAAATCTGGTTTTGAATTTCGCTGGACAATGCCTCTATGAAATCGCGTTACCCGTTTCTGACTTCATTGGTGGTGGTAACCATTCTGTTTGGCTCATTCGCCGGGCACGGCAGTTATGCCTGGGTCTACTCGCACGCTGATCAATATCCCACCCCGGCAGAGCTTGCAAAGCAACTCGCCTGGGCGCAGCGGATACATGATATTTCCCAATGGTGTCTCTATAGTGGCTTCATAGCCCTGGCGCTTGTGATCCTTGCTGACAAATGTTCGCGAAAAGATCGCTGACAATCAGGTCAGCAGGCTTGAGCATTCCCGGCTCGCCCATTACAGTCAAGTCGCCGTCTCCAGAGAATTCTCTTTTCCGCTGTCAAACAGAACACAACGCCATGGCTCCCACACCGATTGAACTCAAAAAACTCGAAGGCGAAAACGCCCTGCTCATCGGCTGGGATGACGGCCAGCGTCGGCGGTACACTTACGGAGAACTCCGCAAAGCCTGCCCCTGCGTCACCTGTCGCAATGAGAAAAAACAGGCCGCCGCCGACCCGGTCAAACTCCCCATCCTCACCCCCCTCGAAGCGCAGCCCGTCAACGTCGATAAGATGAGCCTCGCCGGCAACTACGCCTACCGCATCACCTTCAGCGATGGCCACAACACCGGCCTGTTCACCTTCGATCACCTCCGCGAACTGGGTGAAATCATCGAGTAATCCGACCCGTTTCACTGCAGCTTCCGCCAGGCGAACGTGGTTAAATCCAGTTCATATTCACTGTGATTGTCAGCCATATCAGGTTCTTGCTCTTCGTTGAAGATACTCAGTTTTCCCGCTTCGACTCGAATTACATTCTTCGTCGGCTCATAACGGGCACGATGATTTGAAATCCAGCCCGGCATCTCTCCTGAAGTTTTTACCGCTTCGATTTTCCACGAGTCCGTATTCAGCCGGTAAACGGGAGTGAAACCTGGCTTTCGCTGTTCCGAATACCCCATGCAGCCGATCAGATAAATCGTGTCGTCAACCAGTGTCGCGGTATGAAAATCGGTCGGCGGGAAAACGTCTTTCGGATAACCCAGAATCTGAAAGCCCCCTTTGCCATCATAAATCACGACATCATTATAAATATAAAAGTCCGGGTCGTAATAATCTTCATGCTCACCACCAACCTGCACATAGCGTCCATCCTTTAAAGGTGTGAGAGAAGAACCGAAACGATCAGCACACCACACAACTCCCGGCTTCTCAAATGCCGAATCATCCTGGAAATGCTCGCGTGCCTGGTAGGCGTTACAGCCGAGCTGGATCATGTCCGACCAGAACGGGTTATCCATCTGCTCCGGATTCGCCGTCCCATATCGCGGCGATTTATACTTGAGATACTCAGCAGGAGTTGCCTGGAAACCGGCTTTCTCGTCCAGCTTCATCAGCAGGCGTTTCATTTCGGGCGAAGCCAGGCTCAGATCATCGCCGGCTGCCAGGAACAACTTTAACACCTCCACACTGTAAACACCGACAATCGCAGGCTCCACCGTCGGGTTCTGTCCCATTTCCTCCATCAGGGCTTTCGTCTCTTCGAACGACTCAAGCCACTCTTCCTCCGACATCTCTCCTTTAAGTTCTTCCGGCGTATTAATCTTGATGAAATCGAATATATCCTCACCAATGTCAATTTTCTTCAGTGGGTATTTGGGATGATAGCCCCGGTCCACGCCCCGTGCCAGCAGTTCCTGCACACCCGCTGCAAAGTCCTCGCTCACTGCATAATCAAGGGCCGTCGCGTTATAATCGTCGGTCAGTTCAGGGTCCGCCCCCCGGGCCAGCAGTAACTGCATCTTCTCCAGATCTTTGGCTTTCAATGCAATCATTAAAGCGTTCATTCCATTTTCACCCGCTGCATTGACGTCAATCCCCGATTCTAATCCCTGCTGAAGTTCAGCCAGTGTCCCCGTTTTAACCACTTGGTGAAATCGCTTGATCTCCGGCTTCACTTCTCTTTTCGATTCCTGACGCACCTGTGCCTCCTCATTCGCTTTTCCACATCCCACCAGACAGAGCAGCAGGAACGACACCAACCAGATGATTCCTGTTCGTAGAAAAACCATGTGTAAGCACATCCTGAAAAGAGAAAACAGAAATACAGGCAGCCATGGAGGAAACAGAAAATGGTGATCGCCTCCTGCCTTCGTATCATATCAGAATTCCACGACGGGAAAATCGATTCAGCAAAATCATCGATTCACTGTCGAAAATCCACTGCCCAGAATTCCTCTTGACGCCTGCAGGGCGCTGGAGAAACTGCATCGCTAAGCGTCGCGCGCGTAGTCCGGTTTTACGAATACGACAGATCTGTTCCCCTGGAGAAATCGGCACTATGAAAGTCCCTTGTTTCAGGCAAATTTGCCGATGAAACCCTGTGCGAGGGGCGAAGAATCGTCCTTTTCTGTACCAGTTTTCACGCAGTAACGCTCTGATACACACTGATTCTTCCGCACGCAGAGCCACTTCCGCGCCATTCTCGCGCCAGAGCGTCTTGACGCCGCGACGCCCTTCCCCATACTTCCTCTCAACCGATCTCTGGTGGAACATTTCCTGTTGCCTCCCCACGTCTGGAAATAAAAATGACCAGACCGATCTTACCCGATTTCACCCGCCTCAGCAGAGATGAATCTCACGCACATCTGCTCATTGAGCAGTGGGGAAACCTGCCTGCGAAATCTGTTAATGGCAAGAGACGATCGGCAATTTTGACTCCACCGCGACTCCCGGATGTGCTGTGATCTAGAATTTCAGCTCGAAATCAATGTTGGCAGGAGTCTCTGCTATTTCGGCTTTGACTTTGGAATTCTCTGCTTTGCTGTATTGGGGTGGGATGCCCTGCATCCAGTCCACATCGGCCAGCCCTTTACCCTCAGGGATTGGAGTACCATCTTTCTGAGTGATTTTAGAGAATGTGACCAGATACTTTCCCGGCTGAATTCCCGCCTGGTCAGTGCGGTGTAAAACTTGATATTTACCCTGCTCATCGGTGACAGCATGCCCACCCGTGCCACTTGTTCCTGCTTCCGGAGTAAACGTGACTGCCACGCCTGGTGTTGGTTTCCCATTCACTGTGACGGTGCCGGTGACAGGCGTCAGTTTTTCAGAAAATTCAGGCGCTCCTCCAGAACAGCCAGTCATCAACAGAAAGATACAGCAGGGCACAATCATAGAATAGCCTGAAAATTTCATGTATTATTATCCTGATATCTCAATGATTAATTGGTGACGTCATTTAGAAACGTGCGTCTGATATTCCCTCATGGAAATATCAGACGCAAAAAGAACATTTGGGAGCACACCCCGTTTACCGGAGCATCTCCTGCACTGAACTATTCGGCTCTGAAGCCGCTGGAGACGATAGCGAAAACCTGCATCCAGGCTAGAATTCGCCCAGTACCTGACCGTCTGCAATATTGGCAAGATAAGTGCGGGTGGTCGTATCAATGTTTTCACTGAGGAAGCGGACTGCACCGTCTCCCATCAGTACATGCATCCCACCAACATGACTGCTTCCCGGATCATTGTACTGGCCCAGACGTCCAAAAACTGCGGCACGTTGCCACGGAGGAGACTGCCAGGAGCAACAGCGAAATTCGTTGATCCCCTGGGCCGATTTCAGATTGGTCCCCAGTCCGACATGGGATGCAGCCGCCCAGGTAAGCCCTTCACCATCATCAAAATCCAGGGCGGTCTCACAGACCGCAACTGAATTACTGGTTCCATCAGTAATATCCCGGAATTTGCAGTTTGAATTCAAACCAAACATGGTACGACTGGTTTGCGCTTCTGAACTCCAGAGATTGCAACCGCCTGTATCATGACCGATTGACACACTGAACCCATAGCTGGTTCTGGCAGATCCACTGGTTCCCGAACCATAGGATGTACTGGCATAAGGCAAAACACTGCCGCCAGCATCAGACGGGCAAAGCAAACCCGGTATGATATTCTCAGCCAGAGCAGCATTCCCGCTGGAGATCGCAGCGCCGGCTCCGCCACCGGCAAGAGTTCCTCCGATCGAATTAAACTCGCCGGAAGCAGCACTCAGATTCAACTGGTTATATAACGGTGCCTGATCCATGAGAGGCAGTAATTGGATGTATCCGGTATGGTTTGTCACCGTCGGTGCCGGGGTGCCCGGCATCGTACAACCGCCAGGATTTGCAGTGGCGTAAGGAAGAGTACTGTGCGATTCGTGATAGTTGTGTAACGCCACACCAATCTGTTTTAAGTTGTTTTTACAGGTACTGCGACGTGCTGCTTCACGTGCCTGCTGGACAGCGGGCAGTAATAAAGCGATGAGAATTGCGATGATCGCAATGACCACCAGTAATTCGATCAGGGTGAATCCACGGGATTTTTGATTTGTCATCTGAGACCTCTCTATTGCTGTATAATCAGAAAATAAGAGCGCGAATCTCGTCAAGATCGCTTTCAATCAGGATTCCTGTTGGCGAGGTAAACACCGGAGTACGAACAGAAATCGGGAAACAATCTGACCCGCATGTAACCAGGCTTTTAAGAGGACTGATTTGCGAGAAAGAAACCAGGAATTACGTCGGGGAGTATCGGGAAGGCTTTTAAAACGAGGGATGGATTTTTTGGTTGGTGAGCGTGGGCACCATTATCTAAGGAAAGCTAACTAAAAGACACTGCAATATGTGACTTTTCTTGTAGATTCATCAAAGAAGTCTGATCGATATGGGAATCAGGCTGCCAGCGGGGGTTTCGAGATCTGCCAGTCCGAGGCTGTTCGGGCTTTGAACGATGTCAGCCGGCTGTCGAAGCTTCACGCGACCGTAAGGCAGCGGCCCTGTTTCAGTAATTGCTTTATAGGCCGTGTCCTGTTTCGTGGGCGCAATAAATTCAATAATTCTCTGTACTTCCGTAGATCAGATCTTGAAATCCGATTTATAGATGGGTATTTATGAATCAAGTGTCGTTTTCGTGCACGGGCCTGTAATATACACGGAGAAACACAGATGGCAGCGACCGGTTGGCTAAATTATTGTACGTATACTCATGATGTGGATTTCAGTCTGCAGCAGCTGCGTCAAACGGTGTTTGACCGCCGCGAGTTCAGGCTGCCCGGCGACCTGGTCGACGGGACCCCCGCCAGGCAGTCGAAGTCTGCGCCGCCGAGCAGTGATCTGCAGAAACTGCATCAGATCAGCCGGGAACTGGACCAGGCACTCAAAGGCCTGGGCTTTGATGCGAGCGATTCCGAGAAGCAGACCCGCGATGTCGGCCGGCTGCTCGAACAGGTCGACAAGAAAGGCTTCGTCTTCGCCGCCCGGGAAGACCTGGAGAGCAGCAGCCCCCCCCCCGCCACGATCGATGAACTGCTGGCACAGTGCGCCGCAGCCGGCACACATTCGATCCTCGACATCCAGCACATCTCCCCCACCCCGCAATGGGGCGCCGCGACTCCTCTCAGCGACGACCAGCTCCAGACCCTGTTCGGCACCACCCGGCCCACCAGAGCCATGATCCAGTCAGCCGAACAGTCCGGCAAGCTGCACGAACTCTGCACACGCTGGCACGCCGTTTATCTGACTGTGTTTGAAGAAGGTCAGCCGGTGGAATATGTGTTTGCGGGTGTCAGCGGGGATTAGTACAATGAGAATAGAATCATCTGTTTTATTGCAACGAGTGCCGGGGTGTGGACATGAGTTCGGAAATCTCCTGCGTGACATCTATTCTCTGTCATCTCGAACAAAATGAGACCGCGCTCTGCTGTCACATTGGACGTGCCGATGTTTTTACGATCGCCGAGCAGCTCGTTCAGAAGCTGCGTGATTCAGGGCAGACTGCTGTCTTTGCCAATAGTTTTACCCCACGCCCGGTGTGGTGGAATCGTTTTATCCCGCAATCGTCTGTGGGCTGGTTTTCAGGTGCGGCAGGTTGTTCGCGAAAAACGGCAGCGGATATCATGGCTCAATTGCCTGTTCCGGTTCACAAACGCCTCACTTACAATGCCGGAAACCCTCGCTGTTTTCTGGCTGTTGCGGCACTGGCTTATTCCAAACCTGATTATTTAATTTATACGACGTCAGGAATGGACCCATTGGGAAGAAATTCGCTACAAAGTTCGATCCATGAAATATGCGGAGGAAGTCGGGCTGTTCATATTATAAATGATACAGGCAATGGGAATTGTCCCACACAATCACCGATGAAATGTGTGTTTTGTTCGGGTGATTGCTCTGAATAGTGTTTCTGCATCTGCGGTCGGAAATCCTCCTTCCTCTGGACTGTCGTTCAGAGAAGTTTTATGATGGGTAGAACCGCTCATTCATGAAATGGAGATCAGAATTATGAAACGTTCCTGTACCCCGCTTTTGCTGGCAGTCTGTCTGCTTTGTGTAACGCAATGCCCGTTCGTGCTGAACCAGACGACGGCTGCCCCTCCCGAAGAACGTCAGGCGGTAAGCAGTCAATCGGTTCCGGCACAATCCGTCAAACAGCAGGCAGCCACTATTCGGCAGCAAAAACCGAAAGCAACGCCGCAACAGGAAAAACAGATTCGCGCCTTGATCGAGCAGCTGGTGTTCGATGAGAGCATCGACCCCAAAAATAAGAAAGCCTTGGAAAAAGAGAGGGATCTCTGCTACGACGCCTATTCAAAGCTGTTCAAATACAAAGAACTGGCTTTCCCGGTGTTAATGGAACATCTGGACGATGAACGTCCTTCCGTCTACTTTCGCAATCATTACCTCGAACATGCAGTAGGCGATGCCTGTTACTGGAATATGGTGTACCAGTTGCAGGACCGACCCAAAGATTATTCTCGATATGGCTATGCCCGCCAGGGCCGGGATGGGAAGTCGCACCCCAAGCCTGTCTGGGAGGGATCACCGTTTGCTGAAGCCGGCGGTCTGAAGAAATGGCTGATTGCAAATCAGAACCTCTCCTACACGGAGCAGCAGATTAAATGTCTGAACTGGATGCTCGCGGCAGAGAAAAAGATTGGTGCCGCCGACGCGGAGAGTTACTTCGTGAATATTCTCCCCCTGGAGATCCAGATCCTCAAACGCCGCCAGCAACTGGGCCATGACGTCCAGGCGGAGCTGAAACGTCTACAGCAGATCAAAGCCGAAAAGCTGGTTAACCAGATCCCGGCTGAGTTGCTGCCGGAGAAGCAGAAGTAGTAGAGAAACCAAATACTTTTTGTGTTCTGAGAGGTAAGCCACCTAAGGTAAGGCATGATTCAGTAGCCGGTATTGATTGCTCATTCTGTTCTAGTGTAAGGATAATGGATCTCTTTTGTGTACAAAAGACCGGGTTGATGGTTTAATATTGATAAAACTTGTCTTCATCTCGTTTATTGTGTTCAGAGGCTCATTTTCAATGACTGAAGCTAGCTCTAATCTTATTCCGAGGAGTCTTTTTTATTCATACGCTCACGAAGATGAAGAACTGCGTATAGAGTTGAATAAACATCTTTCGTTACTGAGAAATCAGGGGATTATCAGTGATTGGAATGATCGGATGATTCTTGGTGGTGAGGAATGGGAAGACGAAATCGATGAAAATCTGGAAAAAGCTGATATCATATTGCTGTTGATCAGTTCCAGCTTCAATGCTTCTGATTATTGTTATAAAAAAGAGATGGCTCGGGCTCTAGAACGGCACAAAGCCGGTGAAGCCGTTGTAATTCCGGTCATCTTAAGAGACTGTGATTGGCACTCCGCTCCTTATGGAAAGCTTCAAGCATTACCTAAAGATGGTAAGTCAGTTACAGGATCTAGTTGGCATAGTAAAGACGAAGCATTTACCGATGTTGCCACAGGTATTCGTGCTGTTGCTTCAAAAAAAAACTAAAAAATATTGAAGCAAGAATCTTTGAAGTTCCCTTTAGAAAAAACGCCGCCTTCACAGGTCGAGAAGAAGAATTGAAAGATCTGCGTGAGCGACTTACTTCCAATAATAAAACAGCACTTACACAAGCCATACATGGATTAGGTGGAATTGGGAAAACACAAATTGCGGTCGAATATGCATATCGTTATCAGGAAAAATATGATTATGTATTCTGGATTCAAATGGCCGATGATACCGATGAATCTATCCCTCACTCCTCAACTGATCCGTCACTTACGATTCTGAATAGCTATGTTGGATATTGTAATAAGCTTCAAGTCTCATTTGATGAGAACGAAGTTGAAACGGCAAAGCACGCATTTAAGAATTGGATGGGTCTAAATAAAAACTGGTTGATGATATTTGATAATGCGGACAAACCTGATTGTCTTGAATCTTTTTTGCCGGTTCAATTTCAGGGACATGTAATTCTGACTTCGAGAGCAAATTCATTTACGCGACTCGGGATTCTAGAATCGCTTGAGATAAAAAAACTCACCCTTGATCAGGCTAATGATTTTTTAATTAAGCGAGTCTCAAGGCAGCTAAATTCGACGGAAGAAAAATATGCTAGAGCACTGGCTATAGAAATAGATGGATTACCTTTGGCTTTGGAGCAGGCGGGAGCTTATATCCAAGAAACAGCAATCACATTTAAAAGATACTTGAAACTTTATAAAAATTTGAGAATAGAACTATTGGAAGAGCAGAAACCTGTCTTGGGTGGTTATGCGAAAACAGTACAAAAAACATGGTTACTAAATTTCCAGGCAGTAGAAGATGAGTTGCCAGCTGCAGTCGAAGTTCTACGTTTCTGCTCATATTTTGCACCAGACGCTATCCCCTACAATACAATAACAGCAGGAGCTAGTTTCTTAAATAATTCGATTCAAGAGGTTCTGGAACAAGCTATTGATCCAATTCTGGGAGTTGCAAAATTATTAAAACCACTTTCAAAATATTCACTTATCAATATTGAACCTGGAGAAGAAAGATTCAGCATTCATCGAATTGTTCAAGAGGTTATGAAAACACAGGCAAATTCGATTGAGGAAGTGAAAGAATTAGAGGAGCAGGTTATTAATGTGGTTGAGTGCATTTATCCATGGACTGACTATGATAACAGGTCAGTCGCATTTCAATTATTTTCCCACTGTTTGATTGCTGCTGAATATGTAAATAAAAATCTGATAGTTACAAGTCGAAGTACAAGTTTATTGGGAAAATTAGGACGGTATTTTTTTTATACAGGTGCATATAAATTAGCTGAACCGCTTTATCATCAAGCCTTATTGATTTCAAATTCATTAGTTGAAAAAGACTTGGATAAAGATGAAGCAATTGATCAAGTAGTCGTTTCGCTAAATAATCTGGCTATGCTTTATAGAAGAACACAACAATATTTTGATGCAGAGCCATTATTCATCCAAGCGATTGATATTGTTGAAAATCAAAACGTTCCTGAGAATGATTTGATGCTAGCAAGCCTTTACAACAATCTTGCTCTGCTATACAAGGTTTGGGATCATCAAGAAAAATACAATAGAATAGAACAATTGTATTTAAAGGCTCTTGTGATTATGCGCTCGCACGATGATCAGAGTAGAGAAGTCGCAAGCGTTTTAAGTAATCTTGCTGCCTATTATGAAACGAAGGGGAGAAATCAATTAGCCCAGAAGAACTTTAAACTAGCAATACGATTGCTTCGTACGAAATATGAGCAGGGAGAAATAAATCCTGATCTTGGTAGCGCAATTAATAATTTGGCAAATCTTTATCGAAGCCAAGAAAAATATGGTAAAGCCAAACCATTATATAAAGAGGCACTGGAAATACTGAATGAGAGCTTAGGGCCAGAACATCCTACTACAAAGACGATTTTTCTAAATAACAAAGTAAATGATGAAAAACTAAAGTTGTAAAAACTGAGTGGTCTTGTGAGTGTGGCCAATATAGCTGATGATTAATATTATCATTAGCTTCACATTTGTAATAATTCAATTCATCTGATTTGTAGAAAAGTTGCTGGAATCATAAACTTCAAAAATAGTATTTCAAAAAAATATTTAGATCTAAATTTGCTTATTGAATTTTGAAATGGTCAGGTTCAGGTTATTGTTATCTTTTATAAGTCTAGAAATTTCAGATTTTAATGTTTTAGTTTCTTTGATGAGATTTTGATTCCGACTTTCATATTCATCTCGTTCGAGTTCAACTCTTCTGATCTCAATATTATGTTCATGGTTTAACAAATCATACTTTCTCTGATGTTCATCGTTTTTTATTTTTTCGTCGATTTCCGCTTCGCGTTCTTTCAAATCTAATTTAATTCTATTTCGAACCTGTTCAGCACTTACTGTTTCTTCGATAATTTTTTTTCTAGCAGTAGCAAGTTGAAGCTCGTTGTCTATTTTTCTTTGCTTTTGTTCTGTGAGAGTTTTTTCCTGGAATATTTGAATATAAAGGCTTATTTTGGGCATTAAGAAGACGTAAAGAATAGAAAGAACGAGGGGGACGATCAAAGTTATTGCTGCATGATAACTGTGAGTTTCAATTAATCTCATTCGATCACTAATATCACCTTCCCCAAATAATAGAATAACCAATATTTTCCAGTTCATGGCTAGTATGAAAAATATGTACGAGCTAACAAGAGGATTACTTGTTCGCTCTGTTAAGGATTCTTTGAAAGATATGACCATGTTTTTGAAAGATTCCATCATTGGTTTTTACCTATTCAAGATGTTCATTATGGCATTGGTTGCCGATATAGTTAAAACCCCTACTCCACCACACTCGTCAGCGGCCCTACGGCTGCTGTTGTGCTGTACCCGAGCGGGTATTTCTCCAGGAGTTTCTGGATGTCGGCCAGGGTGATGTTGTTGAGGAGTTTTAAATCGTCGGCGACTGAGAAGTATTCGCCGCGGTAGACCCAGTTGCCGCCTAAGGACGACAGGCGGCCCATCGGGCGTTCGCTTCTTAGTACCAGTCTTGAGGCGATCTTGTTGCGGGCGCGGTCCAGTTCTTCCTGGGTGATGCCGTTCTGGTTCACGTCGTCGAAGATCTGCTGGATCAGCTTGCGGTTGTCCTCGGTCAGCTCGGGGTCGCAGCAGAGGTAGGTCAGCCAGGTGCCGCTGCCGTCGTATTCGTTGAAGCCGATCTCGGCGGATTCGGCCAGGCCCGTGTCAACCAGCTTCCAGTACAGGCGGCTGTTGGAATCGTCGCCGATCACCACCGACAGCACTTCCGCCGGCAGACGCAGCTTGTCCTGCGCCGCGGGGGCGGGACCCAACTGCATCAGGTGCTGCTGCTGAATGCTTTTCTCGATGATCGTCTGCGTGCCCGGTTGCGGCTGCGCTTCGTCGAGCGGGCGGTCGCTTTTCCCTGCCGGCCAGTGGTCGCACAGTTTGTGGGCCAGCTGCAGGATCTGGTCCCAGTCGGCATTGCCGGCAATCGCCAGCGTGAGGTTGCCGGCCAGGTAATGCTTCGCGTGGTAGTCGCGCATCTGTTCGGCGGTCAGATCGGTGATCGACTGCACCGAACCCAGGATGCTCTGCCCCAGCGGATGCCCTTTGAAGTGGGCCTGCATCACTTTTTCATACGCGGTGAAACTGTGCAGATCGTCGTACATGCCGATCTCTTCCAGGATCACTTTCTTCTCCATGTCGAAATCTTCCTGCCGCAGCGTGGGATAGATCAGCGTGGAGAGCAGTTCCATCGCCGTCTCAATGTATTCGGGCAGGAAGGAGCCGTAAAAGAGCGTGATTTCTTCACTGGTGGACGCGTTGTAGTTGGCGCCGATCTCATCGAAGATGCGGTTCACATCGTCGGCGGAATATTTTTCGTTCCCCTTGAACGCCATGTGTTCGAGGAAGTGACTCACGCCGGAAACCGCGTCGGTTTCATCGCGGGAACCGGTGCGGACGAAGTAACCGATGGCCAGGCTGTGCGCGCTCGGGTTGAGCTCGGCGATGATCTGCAGGCCGTTGTCTAATTGTGCTTTATGAAATATCACTGGGAACCTCTAATGGTTGGGGGCCGATCGTTAAGACGGTGAAATTCGCTGCGGGGTGGGCGTGAATGTAGTTCAACACGCGGTCGGTGGTCAGCTGCTGAATTTCGTCGTTAATCTGGTCGAGTGTGGTAATGCGTTTGAGATAGAACCAGTCGCGGGCAATCGAGCTGGCGCGGGACGACGTCGATTCCTGCGACATGATCAGCGAGCTTTTGGCGCGGGCCTTACAGCGTTCGAGTTCCGATTCTTCAATGCCGTCACCCAGGCGCGTGAGTTCGTGCAGCGTGACATCGAGGGTTTCCTGGGCGCGTTCCGAAGTGGTGCCCGCATAACAGAGCACGCGGCCCAGCCCGGGCATGCCGGAAAGCGATGCGGAAACCGTGTAACACAGCCCGCGTTTCTCGCGGATTTCAGTAAACAGCCGGGCGCTCATGCCGCCACTCAGGATGCCGACGGCAGCCCAGGCGGCGTAATATTCGGGATGGCCGTACGGGACGGCGTCGTAAGCGATGCCCAGGTGTGTCTGCGTGGTATCCTGTTCGGTGAAGAACCGGTTTTCGTCGGCAAAGACCATAGCGGGTTCTTCGCTGATGCTGCTGGTTTTCCAGTCGCCGAACAGTTCTTCGATGATCTGTTTGACCTGTTCGAAGTCGACATTACCGGCGACTCCGATGATGGTTTCGTTGGGATGGAAGCAGGCGTCATACAGGGCGCGGACATCGTCGACGGTGATGAACTCCAGGTGTTCCAGTTCCCCGTCGTTGGGCAGTCCCCAGGGAGCGGGAAAGGCGTGCCGCTTGAGTTCGACGAGTGCTTTCTGCCGTGCATCGTCTTCCACGGAGAGCAGCGCCTGCGCGATTCCGGCGCGGGCAGCATCGAACTGGTTTTCGGGCAGATGCGGGTTCTTGAGGATCTCGCCGTAGATCTTGAGGGTTTCCGAGAGGTTGCCGGCGAGGGTCGCCCCGCTGAAGGTGATGTGTCCGCTGGTGATGCCTTCGTGACGCTGGACGCCGAGATCGTCGAGGGCACACGAGAGCTGCTGGCTGTCATACGGGCCGGCGCCACGGGTAATCAGTTCAGAGAGGATACTGGCGGTGCCACGCCTGTTGGGGGGATCGTAAATACTGCCGCTGGGGACCAGAATGGAAAACGCCGCCGACTGGACATCGTCCATGGTTTCAGCGACCAGCGTCAGTCCGTTTGAAAACTGATGGGTTTGAATCAGTTGTTTGCCCATACGGGTTGCAACCTTCCTGCTTATGTGATTTTTTCCAGGTGACTGATCAAAGTGACGAGTGATATAAAGCCTGAAACCAAAGTGGGTTACGGCTGGCTCAGGGTTCTTCGCGGGCTCTGATCAGAGCGATTCCGCGATCTTAGCGACTGGGGCAGTGTTTTGGTAGTGTCTTCTCCACCCCGGAAGGGCCTGGGGCTGACATGAATAACACGTCCGCCTGGGGGGGAATCTTTGGACTGCAGGAGTGGTGGCCGGGTGGGATCGATTCGAATAGTTTTCGGGGTTGCCCATTTTTTCTCTTGTGGTTGGTTTTGGGGTTTTCGTCGTGGATATTTCTGATGGGGATGTTTCGTTTTGTTTCCATTGGGTGTGATACGGGGTTGATACTCGGCAGGCGGGTCGACACATGGGTCGACCCCTACGATGAACAGGTGGGCTTTGTTGTTCTGAATTGAGTGATTGCCCTGACAGTTTCC
>NZ_CAXAVM010000093.1:0-26704 GCF_963972345.1 uncultured Gimesia sp.
GGCTTGAGCGAAGTTCACAGCGTGCCCCGGTTCACCTTCGGATTTGATGAACTGTTTACCGGCATTAATTTTATCCCCGCCATGATCGGCCTGTTCGGCCTGTCAGAAGTATTTCGTAATACACTGACTTCAAAGACAGATGAAGAAACGGAAAAGCTCAAGTCGGCACTCCCGGTAGAAAAAGACAAATCCTGGTTCAAGCATCTGAAACCCGTATTCGGTGGCGTGCTGCCTCAACTCTGGAAACGCAAATTCAGCTGGTTTCGTTCCAGCTGTATCGGTTCCACCATCGGCATGATCCCCGGTGCCGGAGCTGACATCGCTGCCTGGATCTCCTACGCCGTTTCCAAAAAATGTTCTAAAACTCCTGAAGAGTATGGCAAAGGATCTCTCGATGCGGTCGGCGATGCCACGAGTGCCAACAACTCAGCGCTCGCTGGTGCATGGATTCCCGCGCTCGTGCTGGGTATCCCCGGCGACTCGGTGACGGCGATTGTCATCGGCGTACTCCTGATGAAAAACATTACCCCCGGCCCCGGTATTTTCGAAAATCCCGATCAACTGGTTCTCGTGCATGGCATTTACATGACATTTATTATTGCCAATCTGCTGCTGATTCCACTGGGTTTCCTGGCCATCCGCAGTGGAGCGCAGCTTGTACGTATTCCCCGTCGCATCCTGATGCCTTTGATTCTGATGTTTTGTGTGGTTGGTTCGTATTCCATCAACGGCAGCTATTTTGATGTCTGGGTCATGCTTGGTATGGGCATCCTTGGATTTATTCTCGAAGTGTTTGCCATCCCGCTGGGACCCGTCGTGCTCGGCATCATTCTCGGCGGTCAACTGGAACAGTCATTCGTGCAGAATCTGTCCAAAGATGACAGCATCCTTTCATTCTTTAACCGACCCATATCAGCTGCGCTGGGAATCTTCTGCATCGCCCTCTGGCTTGTGCCACTCATCATGCCTCTGCTTAGAAAAAAATGGAGACGCCTCAACTGATCATCAACCTGCTGAACCTTCGGGTTGCATTCTGAGTATAAAGTTCTTGGGATCTGCTGGGTGGTGAGTTATTATACTTTGCTGAACTTATATACCTGCCAGTTTTAATGAATGCCAATTTCAATCATTGGTTTGAGTCTAAATGAAAAGAGGATTCCATGACTGATTCTGCTTCACCCATTCGCATGCTGGCTATATTGTTCTTTATCACAGCGATTTCATTTCGAATTTCCGGATCTGTGAAGGCAGAACAGCTACATGAAATGCCACACGATGAAGCCATCGTTCTCTTAACCCGACTTGCTGATTCCTGGGAGCGTTGTCTGAAGCACGCTCCGTATGTTTCTGGTCGTGCGAAGGTGAATCAGGAATCAAATGTCAAATCAGCTCCCGTCAAATTACGAGGGGGAGGAATTCAAAATCGGCAAGGTGATTTCGAGCGGCTCAACAGAGTAGTGACTGATTTCAAAGCCGATTTTAAAAGTCAGAAATTCTGGTGTTTCTGGAATCAACAGTCACCAACCACATGGACAGATCAGACAAATGGAAAAATAGTCCACCAGAATAAACAGGTTGAACAATCATACTCAGTCTTGACGGAAAAAAATTATTACGAGCTCCCACTTGGGACTGATGCAGTTACTTTCTCTCAGCTTCCACAACCAGAAGAATTGATTCGACTGGATGTGCAGCAGAATCGAGACAGCAATGCAAGTTTACGCCGTATTGCTTATCGGGATTCCTCCCGGGTTGGACATCAGCGTACGGAGCGTTCGCAGATGTTTGATTCCTCTCGATTGCTGAAAATTGGCGACAAATATCCAGATCAATTTCTCAGAAATGTGGTCAGGCATTTAGAGACAGGTTACGGAGTGCGCATCAGTCTGATCAAAAAGCAACCGACTGTGTTACTGATTCAGGTGCCCTATCGGGGTACAACCGAAAAGGAACCGGTGTTGTTTGTAGAATCTACGTGGCTGGCTTCACAGGAACCCGCAGGACCAACGATGTTGCTCGAATCGGTTCGTATGACGTTAGAAGACCGATTTCAAACGAAACAGCAAAATGCAGAAAAAGTGAAGTCCATTTACCAGACCGTCTGGACATGGGATTCTGAACGACTCAAGCAAGGGCTTGTGGTTCCGGTTTCCTGGGATTATGTGGTTACCGGAAATAGTCCCACGACTTCCGGGTTTCACTGCTATGTGGAAATTGAAAAGTGGAACATTGTGAAGTCTTTTCCCGCTGAAACTTTCACTGCTGAATCATTGAATTTGCGGGTTGGCGATCTGCTTTATGATAAAGAGCATCGGGTACTCAGTTATCAGGGAGCAAACAACCGCTTCCTTGTTATCAGTGAATAGAAGGGTATTCAAGCAGATTGACGAACCATTAGCAGTTGGACGGTGCGTACCAGCCCCAGACTCACGAATGCGAGGCTGGGCAGCAGCAGGGGAATCAGAAATCGTTCGCCCGCTGCGACAGGTAGATACCAGGCGAATGCGAGCCAGAACAGCAGCATCCAGATCAGATACAGGCGACGCGCCGGTCCGCTTTCCGACATCAGGCCGACGATCAGAAATGGTGCGGCCAGCAGTCCAAAGAACAGTCTTCCTTCCCCAAAGGGCAGGGGACCCAGGCTGCGCAGGAAGATAAATGCCTGCCACACCAGGCCTTTGATTTCCCGTTTGATCATCTCAGGAACTGTGTGTGTCTGCCAGTAATGCTGCGCGGCATTTCGCAAGGAACCACGTTGTTTGATTAACGCATGTGGTTCGCTGAATTCATCTTCAAACAGCAGATAGGAATTGGCATTGAACGTCGGACTGCCATACACGCGAACGTTGCGAATCAGAAGTGGTGCCGCGATCACAGCGAAACTGGCGAGGACCAGTGCCAGACTGATCCCCACACGTTTTAATGGTACTGTTGTTTGCCCGGTTTCTTCATCTGCGCTCGAGTGCTGGAATATTGAGCGAATCCAATACTGCCAGTTCACTGCATAAGAACACAGCCAGAGTACCAGCCCCAGCATCAGAAGCAGCGCCGTTCCTTTCGTTAACCAGGCAAGTCCCAGCAACAGGCCGATCCCCGTCAGCAGCAGAAAGGGAAAATGCGATGATTTTCTGAGATCAGGCATTCGTAATACGATCAGCCACACTCCCGCCACGAAAATCAGCAACAGACCTTCACAGACGACCCGCGCTGTGAGCTGGCAATAAGCGGCGTTGATGCTGAGCAGAATCCCCGTGATTCCCCCCACCAGATTTCCATAGTAACGGGTAATCCCCATCGTAAAAATCAACAAGGCGCACAATCCACACATTGCTGAGAGCCGTTTCCCTGTTTCATAGCTGGGGAAATACGACAGCAGTCCCACATACAACGGGTGTTGATTCGCTTCGGTATACTCACCTGAGATCAGCTGGCGCAGGAGTGTCCCAGCCCCCCCCGCTTCCTCAACGGCTTTCGCCTGCATCAGAAATGCAGCCTGATCGTTATTGTCCGGCGGCGGTTGTTGCGGAAGAATATTCATGAGTACGATAAAATAGACGATCAGAGAACCGGACAGCAGCAGGCTGCCGGTCCAGTGATTCAGCATGGGCCGCGGTATTGCCAAAGCAGAATGAATCCGTCCACCTTTCGCAAATAGCTTTTCCCAATAGCGCCGCGGCATCAGACAGCCGACAATACCCATCAGCATCCCCATCACGCCACAGGCTGCCAGCAGCGAAGCCGGAGAAAACTGCTGAACGAGCGCTGCCCCTTTCAGCCGCACTATTTCCATCAGCGCCAGTCCAGTAACGCCAGCGATTACTCCTGAAATCAGTCGAGGCACAATCGTGTTCATCAGGTAATCATGCTTTCAACGGAGAATCAGGGGAAAAAACAATGATCAACCTCAAACCAGGCTGGAAATACCAATTCGGACTAGGCTTAACGGGCAGAATGATCTATCTTTCGGTCTGTCTATCATAGCATATTAAGGTCATTCTGAAATCTCAGAAAAGAACAACAGACCTGTATTTCAGAATCCGGGAGTAATGAGTCACGTGAATCCACTGATTGCCTATCTGCACTGGGACATCAACCGCGTCCTGTTCGAAATCGGCCCGGTCAAGATTCGATACTATGGCCTGTTCTTCACAGCTGGATTCATCTGTGGTTACCTGCTGCTGCGCTGGATGTTTCGCACTGAAAAGCGCAATGTAGACGATGTGGAATCACTGCTGATCTATATGGTGCTGGGAACCATCATCGGTGCGCGCCTGGGGCATTGTCTGTTTTATCATCCACTGGATTATCTCAGCGATCCCATCAAGATCCTGCAGATCTGGAACGGCGGGCTGGCCAGTCATGGGGCTGCGGTTGGAATTACCGTTTCCGCCTGGCTTTATTCACGTAATCATCCGGATCAGCCTTTATTGTGGCTGCTGGATCGACTGACAATTCCCGTGGCTCTTGCCGGTTTCTTTATTCGCATCGGTAACTTTTTCAACTCAGAGATACTGGGTCGCGTGACGGACGTACCCTGGGCAATCGTGTTTGAAGATGGTCTCGGCCTCAGCAGTCGCGCAGAACAGTTAATGCCTCGGCATCCCGTCATGCTGTATGAGTCCTTCTGTTACGGTTGCTTTTTTATCATCCTCTTGATGCTCTATCGAAAGTATCGCAGTGAAACGCCCCGCGGGTTACTGATCGGCCTGTTCTTTATCATGGTCTTCACTGCCCGGTTCGTATTAGAATTTTACAAGATGCGACAGGCAGAGTTTGCGGAGAGCCTGCCTTTGAGTGTCGGGCAGATGCTGAGCATTCCCCTTGTGATTGCCGGCATCATCCTGTTGATCAAACGCCGCCCCGCCCCTCCGCTGGAAACCGAATTGCTCTCAAAAAAATCAGCAAAAACAAACTGATGTGGGGTTGTGTATAGGCCTGTGTGTTAGAGTTTACGGTCCCAAACGGCTGCTAGAACGTGCCGATCACGGCCGAAAATGTGTGTTTTTGTATATTTTTCAGGATCGTCTTGCCATAAATCCCGGTTACCAGTAAAGTTCGCGGGCAAAATACCCAGATTTTAGTATTAATGATCAGGTAAAAACGGTCATTTGGATTTCGGGGCATTTTTTTGCAACACGGAGGTTGGACTTCGGTGTATAATTAGATGCAGGCTTAACTCGCTTGCTGCCAGACGGCGGCGACTTATATGAATTGAGGCGACATGTGGCTCTCACAGACATAGACAAGAATTTGCTCAGGCGTTGTCTCGCTGAAGAGCCGGGAGCATGGAAGGATTTTGTAGACCGGTTCATTGGCCTGTTCACACACGTCATCCACCACACCGCTCATGCACGCAGCATTCGCGTCACTGATAATGATGTTGATGATCTGCTGTCTGAAGTCTTTCTGGTCCTCCTCGCCAATGATTACCGGGTCCTGCGAAACTTCCGTGGCAACAGCTCTCTGGCCACTTATCTGACCGTGATCTCACGCCGTGTTGTTGTAAAAAAAATGGTTGAGCGTCGCATGGCAGAAGCCCTGGGGCATGTTTCCACCAAATCCAAAATGGAATATGTATCTGAAGAACACGCGCGTCACCAGCAGGTTGTCGAAGATCAGGAAGAAATCCAGAATATGATTCGACAACTGCCTCCCGCGGATGCTCAGATTGTCGAGCAGTACCATTTGCAGGGAAAGTCTTACCAGCAGATCAGCAGTGAACTCGATATTCCGGAAAATTCGATTGGGCCGACGCTTTCACGCGCGCGTAATCGGATGCGGGAAAATCAGTCCAACACACGCACGCTTTGATCGTCTGACTGATCTCCTCTCTGTGATTTGATGCTCGTCCGATTAATCTTTTTGTATTCAACTACCGTCCGCGCCCCGTATTCTGAGGCCTGCCAAAACCAGGCGGTCCGAAAGGCGGAGGTCCGAATGCCCCCCGGCCTGGTCCTCCCGGTTGCCCGGGTCCCGGTCCCCGTTTCTGAAAACTGGGGTCAGGCGTCCCTCGAAAATACCGCGGGATAAACGGAAATGCTTCTGTCAGGTAATAGTGATATATGCCATCAGGATATTCGGGGGTGACTCCCAGGCGGCCATTGCACTCATCCAGATCACCGGAATCCTTAACAAATTCGTAGTCAGCTACAAAGGTGCCGTCATAGTGACCGCCGGGCCCTCCAGGCCGACTCCCTTTTTTAATCTGGTAACTCGATTTCATTTTAAGCAGCTTACTGGTCGCATCATCCGGGTCTGTATAGCCATACTGTGAATAAATCGGAAACCCGTCCGCGGCGACTCCAATCAGCGTCATTTCATTTTCTTTACCCTGTCTGGAAATCAGCGCGTGTGGCAGGCCATGGTAATGATAGGCTCCGGTGGGCTGCACATGGGCATTGCTCTGATCCAGCCCCAGATTGATCTTGCCGGAGAGTGCCTCGTAATTCCAGCCGGAACGGAAGTCACGATTCCAGAACTCCGCCGTTCCCGGATCGAAGACCACGCCATTAACGGCGATCCCAAAGATCGAATGCTGACAGGGTGTACTGTTACGAGCAACCTTGGGTTCCACAGGCACACGATATTCATAGTGCTGTGGACGGATTGCGTTAGGGTTATTGCGGTTTGGAAACTGACCAGCCAGATGATCGGGGATTCCGTTCGCATAGATGTACCGGTAATTGCCTTTGATGACCAGCTTGACCTGATTGGTTGCCGTGGTGTCTGTCGGCCCGAATCCCGGTGGTGGATATCCAAACAGGGGCACGGCACCGCTGATCACGCCCATTGCAGAGAGAATGAGTTGTTGACAATTCAAAGCGAGCCCCTTTTTTCAGTCAGATCTCGTCCGGACGTTTTATTTATCAATTCTTCTTACAAGTTCTGATAACGGTTAGCGAGATGACGAATCCACCGGGTTTGATGCATTTTTTTTAAAACTTGCCAAATGTCGTCTCCTCTCATATCGGCCCGGATCGGGTCTGGAAACGGGCGTACTGTTGACAGCCACCCCCGCGCTCACAAAAATCGAGCGTGAAGCAGGCAGTCGCCGTCATGATCGATCGGCGCTGAATTCTCTCACTCACGGATTGAACGACCACTACTATGATTCTGCGGAATCTGGAACGGATTGAACCCATGCAAACTCTTCGAACACGATTTTCGTTTGCGTTTCGATCAACTCTGCTACTTCTGACTATTGCATTACTTTCGACGCCGGCGGAGTTGCAGGCACAGAAAAAAAACACGGAAACCGGTTTTGTCAATACGGTCTTTAAGGACGATCAGGGCGAGCATCCCTATGCAGTCTTTGTGCCGCAAAACTATGACCCCGAGAAGAAATACCCGGTCATCCTGTTTCTGCACGGTGCGGGTGAACGGGGCGACGATGGATTAAAGCCGATCCAGGTCGGTCTGGGACCAGCCATCAGGGAGCAGGCGGATACCTTTCCGTTTATCGCCGTCTTTCCCCAGGCAGAGATTCGAAAAGAGAGCCTGCTGGCGGGCTGGCTCGCGGATTCCCGGGGGGGAAAACGGGCGCTACAGATTCTCGATCAAGTAATGAAAGATTATTCAATCAACGCCGAGCAGCAGATACTGACAGGCTGGTCCATGGGAGGTTATGGCGCCTGGAGTCTGGCTGCCGCTGATCCCAAACGCTGGTCAGCCGTCGTGCCTCTCGCCGGTGGCGGTAAAGCGGAGTGGGCTCCTAAACTTAAAGATACCCCCATCTGGGCCTTCCAGGGGGCCAATGATCGGGTCGTTTTCCCCAGCGAAACGAAACAGATGGTTGAGGCCGTCCGGAATGCGGGCGGTAATCCTCGTTTCACGGAAGTACCGGATGTCGGCCACGATGTCTGGAAAGTCGCTTATACAAAACCATTGTTTGACTGGATGTTGAACCCATCGACCAGGGTAACTGATACTGCACCTCTCTTGGTCAAGCCCGATCAGAAACGTCCTGCGGAAGTCGATGCTGACACACCATTCGTCCCAGCCCTGGTGATTGATAATGCTGTCTCGGTTCGGCTCGGAAATCGTTTCCTCAAAACACTGGCAGACGCAGTCCCCAGTATGGTCCCTGCCGACATGCTCGAAGGGGGAATTAATGATATCTACGATTCCACGGTCGCCCAGGGGCGCAGCTTCAGCGTACAGTTTTCCGGCATCTCCTATAAAGGGGAACTGGCCCGCGCTGCCGTCGAAGCCTATGCCGCGGATACTTTAAATATCCAGCTGGGCATTCAAAATGTGAATCTCTACATCGGTACTACGTACGTGAGTGGTAATCGACACTCTGCTGTTGCAGGACCGATCTCCGTCAGCATCGGCCACGAGGAGCCCGTCTGGTTGAGTTTCGATGTGAGGCCTTATATCAGAGACAACCGCATCAAGCTGCAGTTGCTGCGTTCCCGTTTTAATATTCCTCAAAACAACTGGTATGTCTCCGGGCCGGCGGGTGTTTCCACACGCGGTCTCGGCATGACTTCAGAAAAAGTCTCCAGCGGCCTGGTCAGCGGTATTTATGGAAGTAAATGGCGCATTGAAGAAGAAGTGAAAGCGATTGTGCCCGGTCTGGTCGAAGAGCTGGAAAAACAGATGAACTTCGACGAAGCCAGCCAGATCGTGGATGCCATCTGGCCGCTTCCCGTGTATCATCCCCGCATGCAGCTCGCGCCACGACAGGTACTGACAGACAAGCAGGGTATTTCCCTCAGTTTTGGTCTGACAGTTGCCGCCGTTGATTCGACATCGCCTCCCGGGCAGATCCAGCGGTTGAATTCATTCGGGCGTTCCGTCAACGATATCCCCAAGGTGACTGACTTACAGATTGGTGTCGCCCCCGGCATGTTGAAACCGTTAACGGAAATGCTGGTCCAGGCCGACGTCGCGCGGATTCCCGTGCAGGATATTCCCGGACATTCATTTGACAAACTGGCCGACCCGCAAACGATGCAACAGGTATTTCCCGACCTGAAACAGTACGGCGAGGATCTGCAAATCTGGTCGGAACTGGTACTCACCAGGCCGATTCAGGTGGAAGATGGAGCAAAAGCGAAAAAAGCAGACAGCAACCCCTTCCGGTTTGTGGTGCCTCAGGCAGCGATCTCGATGGCGATTAAAAAGTCCGCTTCAGATAAAAAATGGATTCCTTATGCCGAATTCACCCTCTCGCTCGGCCAGGATGTGGAAGCAGAAATAGTGGATCGGAGTTATTCCAAACGAGCGCTGAAACTGGAGTGGGAAGGAGGCGCAAAAATTGGAGGCACTGCGCGGTTCGCTCCCGATTATAAACCGCAGGAGTCCAATATCGATCAACAGAAAATGCGGGATCTGGTGCAGTCCGCCTGGGATGGCTGGACTCAGCAGGGGCCTGCTTCCCTGACAGAGATTCCTGATATTGAGCTGGGTTTCGGTCGCTACCGCATCAATCAGGTCAACTGGACTGCTCCCCAGCTACTCGCAACCTTTACGGTGCCTGAACTCAAACTGACGAATGCGACTCAAGTCGAAATGGAATACGAACTCAAAAGCCCATACAGTGACTGGGGCGGCCCCTATAAATTAAAGCCTGGGGAATCGCACGTCTTCGATGCGGCGACTCCCTTGCTGTACCGTCGCAAGGTGGATAACCGGATGCAGGTCTTCACGCTGGCCGCTGGCTCGCATTTTGAATTTCTGCCTGAAACTGGAAATGCAAGTGGAATGCTCTTTGAAGCCGCCGATAACTGATCAGTTTTCGGCGTTCTGGTCATCACTGCTTGTGATGTTGACCGGAAACAATGGTAACAGGGTTTCTTCGACCAGCGAAGCCGGGGAAATACCTGTTACCAGAAACAGCAGTAGCGTGGGGGCAAATGCCAGGCAGGCGAAGAGCCGGTGCTCCTGGTCGGGTTCCGGTGCGTTTTCCTGAGGCACTGGACTGTCTGCAGCAGTAGCGTTCATCAGTTGCCAGAATCCGCGAATCAATGCCAGTTGAAACAACAGGTGACCTGCCATATAAAGCAATGCCAGCAGCAGGTTGTCCTGTGCCAGGTTCCATAAAAAGGCAAACTGTACTGTAAAACCACCCAGCCCGGGGAGCCCTGCCAGTGTGAGAATTAAAAAACCGGCCACCCACAACAGCAGTCGATGGGGATTTTCGGTGACTTTTTGTGAAAGTACCGGGATCACCAGCAGCAACAGGCAACATGCCAGCCCCTGAATCACATTCAAAAAAGTCAAATTCGCAAGCGTGGCAGGATCTGCAGCGGACAGCAAAGTGAGCGTTAATGCGGACTGACCCAGCAGGTAGCAGAGGATGCTCTGCACCAGGCCCCCGCGGCTTGCCAGCAGAGACAGGTACAGAAAACCACACATTCCCCAGAAGCTGATCACCGTTGAGATGCTCTGCACAGCCGAATGATTTAAGGGGATTATAAATCGCAGCACACCATACATGCTGATTTTGGTGAATAAAGCCAGCAGGACCAGGCACCAGATCGTCTGACCGGGCGTATTCAAAGTAGAACCAGAATCCTGTTTGATCCATTGGGTTAGACTGTAGTGGACCGGGAAGATGGCCCCTTTGATAGTGAAACCTGTGATCAGAATCAAAAAAATCCAGGGAGAGATCGTGCTCCAGTAGGTTTCTGCCAGTGGAAACAACGCGACATCATTTACGGTACCTTGAAGAATTTCATGAAACTGATATGAGACAGGCTGGGGTGTTTCCAGCAGCAGACCCTGCATTCGGGTATAACCGGTTGAAGCCAGTAACAGTCCGGCAATAATGAATGCATCTCCCAGGAACTGCAGATACATGGTGCTTTCCAGCAGACGGATCGAGCGCGAACCGCTCCAGATACGAACCAGGCAGAGCATGCAGATAGTGGATGCCAGCAGGAAGGTGGCAAAGCTGACCAGGTCATAAGACACAAACACTCCCGCCAGAAAAGACTGCAGAAGCAGCAACAGAAAATAATGCCCTCTTGATTCCACTCCCCTGCGCCGGGAAAGCAGGATCAGCACCGGCCACAGACAGGTGGGCAGCAGCAGAAACCAGAGGGACACGCGGTCTATCGTCCATTGAAAACGACGCGGCGTTTCTCCCTCTGACTGATCCGTTTCGGCTGCAGGGAGTTTGAGAGTAATGGAAATGGCACGAGTGGGACTTTCCGCTTTCAACGCGGGAGCTGTCAGCACTGTGGCCAGAATCAGGCAGGAGATCAATGTATTGGAAAATGCGGTCCAGCGGTTGAACTCCAGGCCCAACTGGGAGATTCCCCAGCCAAAGCAGGCACCTGCAATCGGCATGACGATCAGCAGCGCAGGCGACAATGAGATCAGAGAGTTCAGAAACGAATTCATACAGGACTCAAAATACAAAGCTAAGTAACGACTAGAGAAAACAGTATCAGGCTAGAGCCACGAGCGCATCACATTTAACCATAGCGTCTCTCCATCTAGGATACTCGGACCAGATGGCCCTGGAGACGCCACAGTAAAACTGGACACAGTCTAAATCTGCAGAACCATCAGTACGAAGATGAGGATCGATAACGTAAAGATCAGAACCAGAGTCGGGAAGGCTGTCTGTCCGTTTTGCATATGACTTAACAGCTGTCCCCAGAACCGGGGCAGTTTCTCCAGTGTGCTGCGACTTAGTACTCCTGTCAGCCAGCTATCAAGAAAGGTCACGCTTTTAACCAGCAATTGCGCCGGTTGAATTACTGCGCGACTCAGAAGATCCAACGCATGGTAATGCGTCTCCCCCAGATGCAGCAGACTGGAAGCCGCGCGTTGCGTTCTTGCTGCTCTGTTTCTGGGAGCCGTCATCCAAGCCAGGATTAACGCTACCAGTACGGCTAGAAAATAAAACGAACAGAACAGCCAGTCACGATCAAAAGGACCCGGTCCCGAACTGATCAGCGGGGACTGCCAGAACTGGGGTACGAATGGCAGCGGGAACAGCGTGACAGCCGTCAACAGGCAGACCAGTCCGGTGGTGATCCAGAGCAGGAAGCGGGGAAAAGGGCTGCTGGAATTGATAACTGTCTGCCGGGACAATGCGAAATAAAAGCGGGTCAGTCCAAAGAGATAAACCCCAACCAGGGGCAGTATCAGCCAGAGGAGAACCTCATTCCGTAACCCGGGAGAGGTCGCGCGTGCTGTAATCAGAGGATTGAGTAAGCCTCCCAGATTGATGATGACTGCGGTCAGCAGCAGAAGCAGGCACACTCGTAATGCAGGCAGACTGGCGGCGGGAATTGCCTGCTCTCGTTGCCAGCAGACCAGCGACAGGAGAAGCGACAAGACACAGGTTTGCACCACGATCACTGGCAGCAGATCCGTGATGCTCTCCAAACCGTTGAAGCCCAGCGTGGCAACGATGATTCCCGTCAGAGTGGCTGCCAGCCAGTTTAAACATCGATCCCATGCTTCACGTCTCATCAGGCAGCAGGCGGAAAAGCCCGTGAGGAATGCGGAGACCATCGCCAGTTGAGAGACTAAGGTCCGTGTCGCGTCAATCGTCAATAACAGGGGGGCACAGCGTATTAATAAAAATAATCCTGCAGGCATCGCCAGCAGGTTCAGCGCTGCCAGTGAGAGAGCGGGCCAGGGGCGGGGATTGCTGATCACCAATGCAGACGCAGGAAACAATCCCAGGCGAGGCACTGCTGCCAGAAAGAGTGTGACTCCTATGCCGGGTAAGGCGACACGGTTTTGTATATGAACTGCCTGGATCGCAGCAGGCTGTAATGTTTTCAAAAAATCCAGAGAGGAAAAACTGGAATGTATCAGAAATACAGTCAGCAGGAGCATCGCATCAGAAAATGCACTCCAGCCCCACCAGTGTCGATGGACCGGTTCTGCTGCCGACGAACTCTGAAAATTCACTTCATGCAGCAGATTCAGATTGATTGAGAGAATCATCCAAAAGAAAAACAGTTCCAGGAAATTGGCCGACAGTACAACTCCGATCGCGGCACTGAATCCGAACAGATACAGCGGCCACGAATAACGGCGGTCGGAAACAAATTCGTTACCAGATTTCGGCCGTAATAGCAGGAAAAATAACGAAGCCAGTGAAATTAATCCATAGAATGCCAGGCTCACCGGATCGAACAAAACATCGATCTGTAGTTGAGGATCCCCCTCCCCTGCAAGGGGCAGCCAGTTCAGCAATCTCAGCGAATAAGCCTGCTGCGTAAGGCGGGAACCGAAAAAACAGAGACAGGTCACCGCGACGAGTGAAGTCAGAGCAACACTAGTCACTATCAGCCAGCGCGGATTGCCTCTCAACAGGCCATAGGTTACCAGCGCAGCAATCAGCAGCATCACAAACGGTGTGATCAGACTTAATTGCAGCAGCACTGTGGTTATTTTATCCACCAGAGTCTGCTCCCTGATCAGAAAAGGTGCGATACGGCGACTCGGCCTCTGATACTTCTTCCCGTTCCATCTGCGGCAACTCTCGTGACCGACGCGATTGAATAATCAGGAATGTCAGCATGCTCAACAGCGGCAACAGAAACAGGACGATGATCAGAAAGAAAAGATTACCGTTCCACGCACCCCGCGACTGACCATCTGCGGCACAGATCAGACCGGCTCCCTGCAGCCAGAGCAGTAAAGAGAAGACCATGGAAAAGGCATTCCGCTGCAGGAGCATGCCCAGGAAACCCAATGCGATCAGGAGTACCGCAACCAGAAATTGATTGTGTAGCAGGGCAACCGAAGTCAGTAGAATCATGGTCTGCCTCCCCGTTCATCAGAAATGAAACGCGTGATTCCCACAAAGCTGATCAGCACAAATAAGAGCAACACGATCAAAGTCGGCCAATGATCCGTTAACAGTTGTCTTACCAGCAGCAGACTTTCCACCTCGACGGCAGCAGGCTCGGGTCTCAGTCTGGTCGTGGGACCCCACTCACGATGGATCACCCACAGAAAACCACACAACAGCAGGCCACAAGACAGGCAGGCCAGGAAGGGCTCACGAAACGGTCCTTCCGGGTCAGCATCCTCTGCCGATGATTGCTGGATGGAAATTCCTCGAAAGACCATCAGCAACAGCATCCCCCCCGCCGTCAGCCAGCAGAGCAGAACCAGGGGCAGGATGTCAGCCTGCAGTAACAGCATCCCGCTGCCGAGGAATGAAATCGCAGCCGCTGTCAGAGACCATTGTAAATCGGAAGACAATACCGCTGCTCCTCCGAAACCGATCACGAGCAAACCGACAAGGAATGGACTAAACTGCGCGATCAGCGCCGGGATGCCGCTCTGACCTTCTGCAAAGATTGGTTGCCCGAACCAGTAAAAGAAAATGCAGACTGATAACAGAGACAGCGCGGGCCAGCCCCAATGCAGCTTCGTCGCCTCCATTCTCTGATGAGTCTGCAGATTCAGATATCCATAGATGCCCGTAATCATCAACAGCACCAGCACCACCATTGTCATAAACAACAGGTTGTCACCCGTGCCAGGCAGATAAAATCTCAAGTCATCCATTCTATATCTGATCTAAAAATAAGAGGAATCAAATCAGTTTTTCACGGTCGTCGTCGATGGGAGACTGGCTTTCGGCAGCAGAAATCCGGCCCACATCGCCAGCAGGCTGAAGTTCAGCAGCACATGCATCAGGGGATCTGACATCCCCAATACATGAAAGGCAACAAATGAAGCCGTTAATGAAATCAATGCCAGCCACAGCGTCAACTTCCACAGACGTTCCGGGTCAAAGCCACTGCGTTTCTGGAGAAAGACCTTCAGCCGCAGTATAATGACCAGTAAAACCAGAATCGTCACTACCTGGATTGTCATTCTTCCGATTTCCAACCCGGCACTCTTCTCGATCAAAGGAAAAAAACAGCTGCGACTGATGATGAGCGGCACCAGGACCAGCAGTCCGATCAGCATTCGCAACTCGCGAATCCAGTTTTGCACCGGGCTCACCCGGCGATCAGGACAGGCGTTGATCAGCAAATAAGGTCCAGTCCAGGCAAGAAAAAATCCGAGAGTTCCTGCAGGTTGTAAGACACTCAGCCAGAGTGAAGTGTGGCCACCCTGCGCTGCATGACTGGAATAGATCGGTACATAAGCAATAACTGCGGCCCAGGCGAGTAACAGGGGCAGCCAGAAATAACCATTCAGTATCAGCGAAATCGAGGGAATCCGTCGCCGCTCCGTGACTGCCAGGCTGACCTCACCGGCGATCTGCAGCAGCGTGAACAGCCCCAGAAGAAGCAGGGGGCCAAAGCGACTCGTCATCAGCGCCGCTTCGGTGGCTGCTTCATCAGTGTGCATGCTGCTATGAGTATAAATCAGAGGCACCAGACTGAATGTCAACAGGCTGCACAGCAGCGAGAACAACAGCAGGCACCGTTCTGATCGATTTCGCAATCGGTTCTGCGCGTGAGAAATCCGCCTGACAGAGCAGATGACTTGCGCTTTGAAACCCGTTTCAGTCAGGGGATAGGCAGTCTCCGCCAGCCTGAATGAGAGTATCAGGATTCCTGGCAACAGCAGAACCAGAATCAGCAGTGGCACCGCCATCAGGAACGCTCCTCAAATTCTGGTGTGCGCGTGATGACTGATTCGTCAGTGGCTGGACTCTCACAGTGAGCAGCGAAACCCGAGAGAGGTGAACCTGACGCTTGCTCTCTGAAGGACAGCATACCGGTCCAGAACGCCATTCCCCAGATCAGCAGCATTCCACCGGCGAGTGTCATCGTCACCGGGTGATTCCAGGCTGCAGTCTGCATGGTGATCCCCAACACCAGCAGCAGCGCTGGCACAACAATCAAGACTGCGGTAAAATTCCAGTACAGTTGCCGCTCTGTTTCTGTTCGAGAAAACTTGTCAACCCGTACCGTGGGTTCCGGGGGGACCTCCTCCATGTCTGGAGAACTGCGAAATCCGATTTTGATCGTGAACCACACAGCCAGTGTGCAGCCGACGGCGAACAGAAAATATTTCAGAAAGAAAAACCAATCCATGGCGGACTTTCAGCAATGTGGTGAGTTACAATCGTTGTGGTCTGAATCTGATTGACGAAAGCATCTCCTGCGGATTTTAAGTGAAACAACCTCCCATGCGAAACGTCCTCTCGCCCGTAATTCGTTCAAATGGAAAAAGTAATTTCTTCGGCATCAGCATAGCTGTTTTCTGGAAGCGAAGTAAGTCCAGTGCTGCTTTCCGAACCGGGAAGCCCCTTTACGGAATTGGGTAATGTTAACGAACGAACCAGGTATATTGATATTTGTTTATGGAACGTTAAAACGGGGCTACTGCCGCGCGCACAATCTGCAAGGCCAGACCTTTCTCTCTACAGCTGAAACCACGGCCGAGTATACCATGTATCATTGTGGCACCTATCCCGGCCTGGTCATCAATCAGGTGGATGGCATCAGTATTCACGGGGAATTGTGGCGCGTTGACAGCAGAGCACTCGAACTTCTGGACGAAGTGGAAGGCGTTGCCGAGAACCTCTATCGGCGCGGTCCGATTCAGCTGTTGCAGCCGGTGGTCTCAGAAATGGTACAGGCATACTTTTATCAGAGATCTGTCAATGATTTGCCGGTGATCGGGGATAACTGGTTCTGATGTTATAAACAAATCCGGAAGCACTTGTGAATAATCGTGTATTTCTGGAGAATCCCCTCATTAACTCTCTTTGCTGTCAGGAACAGGTTCATGGCTCCGCAGACTGTCACACGTAGAAAAGTCGCTTATGCAACATTGCAGGAAATCATCGACGATGCCACACGCCTGACTGCTGCAGACGCACCCACCACCGGCAACTGGTCGAAAGGGCAGATCTTTGATCACCTCGCGCGGCTCATGGACTATTCGCTGGATGGTTTTGCGATCCGGATGCCCTGGCTCTTTCGGTTTCTCGGGAAACATTATTTTAAGTCCCGGATTCTGAAGAACGGCATGCTGCCGGGCATCAATTTAAAAGGGGATGCGAAGAAAGCATTATTCCCGGCGACTGTCGATGATCAGACCGGTCTGGAACATCTGCGGAACTCCATCCAGCGGCTCACTTCAGAACCCCAACGTTTTCCCAGCCCTTTTTTCGGTGAGCTGAGTCGGGAAGAATGGGATCTGCTCCATCGTCGGCACGCAGAACTGCATCTGAGTTTCATCGCGGAACCTTAGTGGAATATCATTTTTAAATCTTGGGTAGATAAATATCACAAGAGTGCGACAACGGAGCACGTAAACAACACACCCAACCTTCAATTTCTAGCTTGACAAAGCCTTAGACACGATTCCCGCAGTTGAGAATCAGTTTGAATCGAGATCACGGTTGGTAGTGATGCCATCTCGCTCTGCTTATAATTTGAAATGAGAATACTTTGAGTCAAACAGGTCAGACGGGAAAGACAACTCATGTCAGGAACTGAATCAGTGAAGGTTGTTATCGTAGGAGGAGTCGCCGGCGGCGCCAGTGCCGCTACGCGGGCCAGGCGCTGTAATGAAGACGCAGAAATCATTCTGTTCGAGAAAGACGAATACGTTTCCTTTGCCAATTGTGGTCTGCCTTATTATATTGGCGGGGAAATTACCGAACGCAGTAAACTGCTTGTTGCCACCCCGGAACTTTTCAAAAACCGCTTTAATATCGATGTTCGCACGAAACACCTGGTGCAGTCCATTGATGTCGAACATAAATCGGTTTCTGTGTTGAACCAGGAGACGGGCGAAACTTCTACAGAAACCTGGGACCGACTGATTCTTTCTCCCGGTGCCGCTCCCATCGTCCCGCCACTGCCGGGCATCCAAGCGCAGAATGTATTCACACTGCGGAATCTGAATGATACGGATGCCATCAAAGACTATATCGAATCGCATAACTGTCAGCGGGCCGTGGTGGTGGGGGCCGGGTTTATTGGCCTGGAAATGGTCGAGCAACTGCATCACCTTCAAATGCAAACCGATCTGGTTGAACTGCAGTCACAGGTGCTGCCTCCCCTCGATCCCGAGATGGCACAGTTAATCCAGAATGAACTCACGTCCCATGGCGTCAAAGTGCATCTGGGAACGGCTCTGGAAAAGGTGAATGTTGAAAATGAAACAGCAGTCGCCGTCGAACTGGGAAATGGGACGACGATTGAGACTGATCTGATTATTCTCGGAATCGGCATAGCACCGGCAACGGGACTGGCGAAAGACGCCGGCCTGGAAATCGGAAAGTCCGGCGGCATATCCGTCAACGAATTCATGCAGACCTCCTGTCCCGCAATTTACGCCGTGGGTGATGCTGTTGAGTACATGCATGGCGTGTTGATGCAGCCCCTCCGCATTCCACTTGCCGGACCCGCGAACCGCGCCGGGCGTATCGCCGGTCAGCACGCGGTGACGGGCTCTGCCGATCCCATGATGTCTCCCGTTGGTACCGCCATTGTCCGCGTATTCGGACTCACCGCCGCCATGACCGGTTTGAGTAAAAAGTTGGCAGAAAAGACAGAGTGCAAAAATCGTTCTGTGATCGTCGTTCCCAAACATCACGCCGGCTACTACCCGGGCGCCGAATCGCTGTTCCTCAAGTTGACGTTTAATCCTGAAACAGAGCGGGTTCTGGGCGCCCAGGCGGTCGGAAAAGCAGGCGTCGATAAACGCATCGATGTCATCGCGACGGCTTTAAAATTCCGGGCATCGATCCGCGATCTGGCTGGACTCGATCTCGCGTATGCACCCCCGTTCGGCTCAGCCAAAGATCCCGTACACATCGCCGCTTTTGTAGCCGGCAACGATCTGGACGGCCTCGCCTCCATCGTGGAAGTCGATGCTGAGCTCGATGAGTATCAGATTCTCGATGTCAGAACCGATAAAGAAGTGGAAGACTTCCGCTTTCCGAATATCATTCACATTCCCGTCGATGAACTCCGCCAGCGACTCTCAGAACTCGATCCCGAGAAACCGATTGTCACGGTCTGCCATACCGCCCTGCGGGCCTACATCGCGACCCGCATTCTTAAGCAGTCTGGCTTCAAAGACGTCCGCAATCTCACTGGCGGCATGCTGATGCAACGCTATGCCCGTCCGGAACTGTTTGAATCCAATCAACCCGGTTAACAGGAACTTACGAATCGGTTCTCAAAGTCAGTCTGTGCGATAATTTAAATGCAGAACAGGTTACTCACCTAATGCCTGCAGAACCTCTTTTGCATTCGCCCGGCCTCCATGTGTTTTGCTGATCTTGGCATACTTGATCTTGCCATCTGTACCAATCACAAATGTGGATGGGTATGCGGTTTCCCGTTTGGCATCCCAGCGCAGATGATAGGCATTCGTAAATTTGTAATCCGGATCGACCAGGAAGTAAAAGTTCTCAGGCAGACTTTGATCGCGAATGAATTCTTCGGCCCGTTTTTCCAGATCTTTCGCGGCACCCGGATACACCATCATCACGCTGGCATTGGCTGCTTTCAACTTAGCGGCATTGGAGATGTACTGGCCTACCTGTCGCGTACAGATCGGGCATTGATAACCCGGGTAGCCCCGGAGCACCAGCAACACGACCGGTCCCTTTTTCAGCTGTTGGGATAAGGAGACTTTCTCACCTTGGGGAGTGGCGAGCTGGAAATCTTTCGCCGTATCTCCGACTGCTGGCATCGCAGTTTCTTTTATCGCGGGATCAGCGGCACTCAGGTTGCCACATTGGATGATGAAGAAAAGCATCATCGCAGTAAACGAGCGGAGTGTTTTGAGTGGGTACATGGAAATCAGCTCCTGAAAAAAATCAACAGAAAGCCATACGGTGACAGGGTTGCATGCAGCTAAAATGAAAGGCCACAGTAATATCATAGCCAGCAACGACCGTCAGACATATAAAAATCTGACGAAAATCTCACTCGGATCAGATTCAAGGAGTCGGCTGCAAAACACCAATCAACCGCTCGACTTCTCGATCAAATACGGCAGGGTCACTTTCGTTTTCCTGGAAATCAGCGGCGACTCGATTGCAGAGTGTTTCTTTCTGCTGATGCTCCCAATCGTTAAACAGATGCTGATCCAGATTCAGAGGCAGCAGCGAATGTATCACGTTGGTATCCCGTTTAAATTCACGGTCTTCGTTATCAAACGCGCGTTCAATTTCCAGGTCAACCCAGTCGCTCTGCAGGGAATACTGGGAAGCACACAGCAGCACCTTATCCAGGATCTTCATACCCCGTTTGATGGGGGTTCCCGCCGCGTGCTGGGTCTGTTTTTCATCCAGCCAGCAGCGAATACCCCGCGCTTGCAGAGCAGCGTAGAGTCGCTCTGCAAAGGCAGCATCTTCCGGGCTGTAACAGATGAAACACGAAAAGAATTCCAGGGCCGTCTGTTCGAAATGCCCGGCGATGTATTCAATCAACTCATCCGAAAGTCCACAGCCTCGCAGAAACTGGCTGGGAATATGCCCTTTGGAACTCATCAGCGTATCCATGCCCAGCGTGCTGGGACCCCAGTGTGAAACCGTTTCCAGGTTCACAGCACGGGACAGATCGACGTTCACCCACAGCGTGTTTTGAGAACGTGCCCCGTTAAAATCGACTTCGCGCAGATTGGAGCCGTGAAAATTAACCCAGCTCAAATCCGTATTACACAAATCCGCAAAGCACAGGTCGGCTTTTTCCAGGTTGGCTCCGGCGAGATTCGCTCCCACCAGGTCGGCACCGCTCAGGTCAGCTCCGATTAGAATTGCACCACTGAGATCCGCGCCCACCAGATTCGTTTCTGTCAGGTCAGCACCGCTCAGGTCAGCACCGCTCAAATCGGGTTTGACATCCGGGTTCTCTGTCCGCCAGCGATCAATCGATACAGCGCCGGTTCGAAACACATCTACATATTCAGGATTCGCCACAACCACTCCCCTGGACCAAATGAAATAAAACCGGATCCCATTCTGACAACGGCACCGGAGAACTGCAATTCACTACACAACGGTTCTGTAAAAGCAGTCAAGTCTTAACAGAATTCAGCGAAATGAAAACGAAGCATCAGTCACTTCGAATGTAAGATGTTGATTTTCACCGGTAAAGGGAGGCCTTCAATGAAATCGAGCCGAACTTGTTTGCGGTAACAAATCACTCCCAGCCTTCCAGCACAATCTTGCCGATGGTACGTCCAGCTTCCAGCGTTTTGTGGGCTTCACGAAGATTTGCTGCATTGATGGGGGAGAGAACCTGGTTGGCGGTACAGGAGATTTTGCCGGCGTCGATCCAGTTCGCAACCTTGTTCAACAGGTGCTGCTGCTCAATCATGTCGGGGGTTTCAAACATGGATCGCGTATACATGAATTCCCAGACAAATGTTGCCGACTTGGTCTTCATCATCGACTGCGCCAGTGGCTCTTTATTTTCCACGATCGAGACAATCTTACCTTGCGGTCGAATCAGGTCGACCACCCCCTCCCAGTGCTGATCCGTATTATTGAACAGTGCAATCGAATCGACGTACTTCATCCCCAGCGATTCGATCTGTGGTCGCAGTGGCTCATAATGATTGATGACATGGTCGGCTCCCAGCTGCTGGACCCACTCTGTTGATTCAGGCCGCGATGCTGTTGCGATCACCGTCAGCCCGGCGAGCTTCGCCAGTTGAATCCCAATCGAGCCCACACCTCCGGCGCCTCCGATGATTAACAGCGTCTCCCCGGCATTTCCCCCTTCCACATCCAGCTCCAGTCGTTCAAAAAAGGCTTCGTAAGCCGTGATGGAAGTTAACGGAATCGCTGCTGCTTTCGCGAAATCAAGCGACTGTGGTTTCGAGCCGACAATCCGTTCGTCGATGAGTTGAAACTCGGAATTACAACCGGGCCGCGTGATATCACCGGCATAGAAGACTTCATCTCCCGGCTGGAACAGTTCCACTTCGGGACCCACAGCTTCCACAATGCCCGCTGCATCCCAGCCCAGCACTTTAGGTTCGGGCTCGATCTTATCCTTCGGTGCCCGGACTTTTGTATCCACCGGATTGACGCCGATCGCTTTGACCGCCACCAGCAGGTCCCGTCCGCCCGGTTCCGGTTTTTCCAGTTCCACATCCATTAACGATTCAGGGTCATCAATGGGCAGATAGCGAGTCAGGCCAACAGCTTTCATGTCAGTATTCCTTCGGGAAGGTTGAAATTCTTCAGAGTCTCCAGGTAGTTCATGTTCTTACGATTGACGAGAGAATTCAAGTGATATTGTGATTCAATCATTTTATCGAATTCGGACAGGAACTAACCCAGATCGTCAACCAGTCCCCCTTCAACACGCAGAGCGGCCCCTGTTGTTGCAGATGAGACAGGTGAGACGGCATAAGCCACCATCGCAGCGATCTCCGTCGGTTCGATAAAACGTTCGATCATAGAATCAGGTCGGAAGCGGGGAATGAACTGCTTCCGCATCTCTTCTGCTGATATCCCTTCATCTTCCGCGATCTGCGCCACGAAGTCGGCAACTCCCTCCGTCCACGTTGGTCCCGGCAGCACCGCATTGACATTCACTCCTGTCCCTCGCAGCGTCTTTGCCAGACCCCGCATCACAGACAGCTGCGCGGTTTTGGTCATCCCGTAATGCACCATTTCATCGGGAATGCTGATGCCTGACTCGCTGCTGATAAAGATGATCCGCCCCCAGCCACGCTCCTGCATACCCGGTGCCAGCGCACGGCTCAGGCGGATGCCACTCATTACATTGATTTCGAAAAAACGCGACCACTCTGCATCGGAAATTTCAAAGAAAGGCATCGGCTGAAAGATCCCCGCATTATTCACGAGAATATCCACATCACCCACGTCTTTAAGTCGCTCCAGGAAGTCCGCCACTCCTTCTGCAGAACCAACATCGCCGTGAACGGGAACCGCTTTCCCCGATCCTTGAATCGCATTCGCCGCCTCTTTCGTCCGGTCAGCATCGCGACCGTTGATGACGACCGTCGCTCCTTCATTCACCAGCGTCTGGGCAATCGCCTGTCCAATCCCCGAAGTCGAGCCCGTGACCACCACCGTTTTTCCCGTGAGTTGTAAATCCATATCAAGTCTCCTGTTACTTGTGAAATGCGTGAGAAATACCAGTGGAATTCGAATGTCGATTCAGAAAGCAAACGAATTCCACCGGCGAACTGGTATAATCAGGGAGCACTTTGGAATCATAGACGCGGCACCGGCGGCGATCAAATTCCACTGAGAACGGGACCATCATTCATGCAGTCAACAGTCGAAAGACTCTCGATACACAGGGAGAGCAGCTTGGGAAACTGGATCAGAAAGCGAATCTCGCTGTTCACGACACTTTCCATTCTGGCATTCTTCTGGGTACTGACCGGTATCTACGGCACTGCCGAAGTACAGCAGTCTTATGTGAAGTTCAATCGAGCAGGCATCCCGGCTCGAACTCCCATTTATACCGACCATCGTCCCGCTGATCCCAACACGGTCTGGACGATGATTGCTTATCCGAAAGCTCCCTTACCATTTATCGTCAGTCTGGAAGTCGATATGGGAACCTCGTGCCTCTGGGGAGGCCCCATGCGACAATACTTCTTCTGGTGCCCCGGCTATCACACCACGTTCCCCATCTGGGGCAGAGAAGTCGCAGGCACTTATGAGGAAGTTGAATGAGTTACCCGGTTCATACTTTTCGTAGAAAGATCTGATCGATGAGCCCCACTGCGAATCAAAGCCTGTTCCCTTGGAATGCCCGTGAAGTATGGCGGGGACTTTGCTTCTTTCTCGCATTCAGTGCGATTTACTGTTTCATGGCCTTTGGTATGCATGATTGGGGAATGGGCCGCATCATGCCAACCGCGCTTCTGACATTATTCTCATTTCTGCTAATGTTCTTGATGGCTCTGAGGCACAATAACCGATTGGTGCCGCACATCGTTCTGATCTGTTTCTGGTCGCTGGTGGTGGTCCTCGATCTGTGCTATACACAAGCTCGATTTATGGATCTGTTCCAGTATGTAGGCGTCTCTTTTCTCGTTACTGCTGGTTTCGTCTTACTCCTGCAACTACTCTTCCTCGCAGCCGCGAGGAAGCGATTGAAGAGAGAAAAGTCAGAACCATCTGCTGACAGGTAGACGATTCCAGATTAAAGGTTAATACCGATCCCGTTATCTTTCAATCCCATGATTTCTCGCCAACGGGCTTCGATTATCGCTGTGTAAACATAGCCGTCAAGACCATAATTACCCAGCGCATAACCATCGTTCACTTCGACCAGTAGCGTGTCGCCAGTCGAAGTGATTCCCCAATCCATGCTATATCCCACAGGTCGATTTTCGAATGCGTCCAATGCCGCCTGCATGCGAGACGGATCTGGGAACACTAGCGGATCACCCAGATAATTCGCAACAAATTTGATGCGACCGCGAAATATATACGCACGCCATTCAGAGACGAATTCAATGACTTCCTGCACCAGAACTTCAGTCTCGCCAGCAACGACAGCAGAGGGGATCAGGTCGCTGAATTTGTGAAAGACCGTCCCTTTAAACTTTTTGTGTTCGTGTAAGGGCTTGACGTGAACGGCGCGCGTCTCCTCTTCATTCTCAAATGGCTGTCGTACCTGTTCCAACGTAGAAATCCAGAAATCGCGGCCAATCCACTTTTTCAGACACTCAGGCAGATCCTGCAGGTCAGGTAACGGACGCTGAGCCCGCTTGATCGCTGAGCGCACTGTTCCTACGCCACCCGCTACGATAGTTTCATCGGGAAATGACAGCAGCCCCCTGTCCAATGCTCCGTCAAACAATGTCGGCGCATCAAACCGCATCACCTCATAACCCCGCTCCCAGAATCTATACGCAATCTGTTCGAGGTTCAGATAATTTGGATCCCCTTTTTGTCCCTGTTGCACATAAGCACGCATAGTTTTCTTCCAGTGAGATCACGTCTGATTCGATATGACAATTCCAGCGAGAAACTTTGCTCATCACCCTGCGTGTCCAAATCGCCCAAAGCCACCTTTGTCTCTCCAAGTGCTTTCATGGTGATGAAAAACGACATACTGTTGTTTGACGATCTGCTCCACAATTTGACTGGCGACTGATTGGGCTGACAGACTTTGATTTCTCTGTTGCTCCCACACAGCGACTGCAGAAGAGATAATTTCCTGGAGATCTTCGATCAATGAGAGGCCATCCTCTTCAGTTCTTTTGGGCCATGTGAGCAAGTATTCTTTTAAAGGTTGATCGACTAAAGATTGCAGGCGAGTAAGAATCTTTTGCGCATTCACCTTATCTGGATTACAACGTTCTGAGAAAAGATGCAGAGTGACAGCGATTACTGCTTCAGAGGGAAATTCGTCAGAAGAACTCACCCAGAAATCAATCGTGTCCAGCAATAACCTTTCCGTCAGGTAGATTCTACGATCCCAGATTTGATCTTCAAGTTGAGATCTGACTCGATATTGAAGTGTCATATCGTCTATTCCTGTTCTCAGTCAGATAAGACGACACTAGCTAAAGAAATCAGGTTCACTATTACGATATCAATCCCGTTCGTGTTCTTTCCTGCTTCTCATAGTAGCAAAAACTCACAAACACCAGTCGGCTCCGAAGCACCCCTTCTGGATTTTCGTCAGCTGTTGAATCCCCGCTGTTGCCAGTTCCAGTTGTGCGTCCAGCATGCCTCGGTTGAAGGTCTGGCCTTCCGCGGTGCCCTGGACTTCGATGAAGTCGCCGCCCCCGGTCATCACCACGTTCATATCCACGCCGGCGGTGCTGTCTTCGATGTAATCCAGGTCGAGTACCGGTTCGCCGTTCACCACGCCCACACTCACCGCGGCGACACTGTCAGAAAAAATCCGTTTCGGGTCGAACGCTTCGCCGGGAGCCAGTTCGCAGGTTTCGGGAATCGCCAGCACCGTATCCAGCAGCGCCAGGAAGCCGCCCGTGATACTCAGCGTCCGCGTTCCCCCGTCGGCCTGCAGCACATCGCAGTCCACCGTAATCGTGCGTGGACCCAATGCACCGAAATCAATCACCGCCCGCAAGCTGCGACCAATCAATCGCTGAATCTCACTCGAGCGTCCGTCGGCCCGACGCTGTTTTCGAGGCGACGTACTGCCGGGCAGCATGTTGTATTCCGCTGTCACCCAGCCGGTCGGGTTCTCGTCGTTTTTCTTCCAGGGAGGCACGCTGTTGTCCAGACTGGCCGTGCACAGTACCACCGTATTGCCTGCAGAAATCAGGATGCTTCCCGGCGTCGCACGGGTGTAATGGCGTTCGACTTTGATGGGACGCAGTTGTTCGGGCTGACGGGAATCGTGGCGCATGGGAGTATCCTGTACTGCTGGGGAATTCAATCGTAATCTGTGTTCAGTTGATTTTTCGCTAAAGTTACCACGCTTTGACCGTGCATTTCAATGCAAGAACCGTCGCTTTCTATTAAGATAGACTCATTGACCGTTCCCTTTATTTCAGGATCTTGTACCCGTGTTGATCTCGGAAATCTTTCACTCACCGCAAGGCGAAGGCAAATGGATCGGGGTCCCCTCGATCTTCATTCGCACCAGTGGCTGCAATCTGCGCTGCTGGTTCTGCGATACGCCTTACACCTCCTGGAATCCCGAGGGTGAGAAAATGTCCGTCGATCAGATCCTCGAACACATCACTCAGTACGACTGCGAACACGTCGTCGTCACCGGCGGCGAACCCATGCTCAGCCACGAGATCGAATCTCTCACGCAGCGCCTGCATGCGGACGGCAAGATCATCACCATCGAAACAGCGGGTA
>NZ_CAXAVM010000094.1:0-26448 GCF_963972345.1 uncultured Gimesia sp.
GGAATGGGTTGCCCAAAGGGAAGAATGGCAACCGGGCGTCCCTGCAGGTCGTGCAGGACATGCTCATAGTCGATCCCCAGATGACGATAGACAGTGGCCCACAGATCGTTGGGGGTCATCCGTCGTTCAACCGGGTATTCCCCTTTGGGATTCGTCGCACCAATCACCTGGCCGGTTCGCATTCCGCCTCCTGAGACCAATACGGACATCGCTTTCGGCCAGTGATCGCGGCCGGGCTGCATCACGCCGGTCTGTGTTCCGCGTTGAACCGAAATTTTGGGAGTCCGACCAAATTCTCCCGTGACCACCAGCAGGACCCGTCGGTCCAGGCCACGCTGGTACAAGTCTTCAATCAAAGCAGAAACGGCTTGATCATACGGAGGCAGACGCCAGTCACAGTCTTTGAACAGATGCGCGTTGACTGCATGGGAATCCCAGTTATAGGCGGCTGTCTTGGGAGTGGGTTTGCCCGGATAAGGATGTTCCCAGACCATCGTCACGAAACGGACACCCGATTCTACCAGGCGTCGTCCCAGAATGGCGCGCTGCCCATAAGCGTTCCAGCCATAACGGTCGCGCAGTTCTTTGGGTTCCTGCGAAAGATCGAATGCACTGCGGACTTTTTCGCTGGTCAGCATGTCGATGGCCTGGCGATTGAAACTGTCCATCGCTTTCATTGAGCCACTCTTGTCGACATCGCGGCGGAAATCATCTATGCCTTTCAACATGGCAATCCGGTCATCGAGTCGCGTTTCCATTGAGGACTTGACGCCGATGTTCTGGACTTTGAAATCGGGATCGCTGGGATCACCGGCGACCATAAAGGGAGTTGAGGCGGGTCCCAGGTAAGCGGGCCCCATCGCGAAGGTATCGATGGAAGCACGGGAAGCATCGACTTCGGAAACGCAGACCGGCATTTCGTTCCCGTTTTTCTCGAGCATCTTTTTAACAATCGTGCTTACAGCGGGTGCATCATTGATGGTGCCGACAGGTGTGGCGGGAACCCGACCGGTCATCAAGCGTTTGTGCCCGCCACCATGGTCTGCAAATTCGTGGTGAATGGAACGAATCAGATTAAACCTGTCTGCGACTTTGGCATGCTGGGGAAGCATTTCGCAGACATCCAGACCGGGAACGTTCGTATGAATCGGTCGGAATTCTCCCCGATACTCTGCCGGTGCACCAGGCTTCATATCATAGGTTTCCATATGGGGAGGACCGCCGGGAAGCCAGACGAAAATCACAGAGGTGTCTTCAAGTGAATCGCCCATCGCTTTCGCCAGTGCCTGCTGACGCAGCAGATCATTCATTCCCAGTCCCAGCAGGCTGGCCCCGCCGAACTCCAGAAATGTTCGACGCTTCATCGGACCTGCACAGCGACCTGTTGTGGATTTCACACCCATTGCAATCACCCCAATCGGTAAAAAAACTCGATGCGTTTTGAAAACCAGTACGCATCAACGTATTGTAATGTATCTTGCATCGTTTAGAATGGAAATACAAGTTCAATTTAATTGAGAAACTTCCACAATTTGGACTGATTGAAGAAAAACGATCGATAAATCCGGTTCAGTAGCCAGTTTAGACCTGTTTAAGCCGGGTGATTCTGCTCGAACCTGATTATCTGCGATGGTTGCTACACCAGTCTGACAGTGAACCTTCTGAGACTGAAAATCCGGGAAGCTCTATGAAATCGATTTCTCTTTTACTGTTGCAGGTTTTCTGTCTGACTTCTGTCTGCATGTCGTCTTCTGGTTCTGCTGAATCGGCGGAGCTGGTCGGCTACCTTCCCCGACAGGCACAGACAATTCAGCTCACTGATCCCGATGCCTGTCAACAACTGCTGGTGACTCTGAAGGAGGATCAAACAGGGAGTCAGCGTGATGTGACACGGGAAGTGAAATATGAAACCCTTCCTGCAGGAATTGTCGAAGTCAGTTCCACGGGTTTTGTGACGCCGCTGTCCAACGGCAGTGCCCGTATCACAGGCCGGTTGAATGAGAAACTGACGGTGAAATTTCCTGTAGTGGTTTCCTCTTTTGAACAGCAGCGGCCGGTCAATTTTTATAACGATGTGATTCCTCAACTGACGCGCGGCGGCTGTAACAGTGGGGCCTGTCATGGCACGCCTTCCGGAAAAAATAATTTTCATCTTTCCCTGCTGGGTTATGAACCAGACAATGATTTTGAATACCTCACCAAAGAATCACTGGGACGCCGCGTTTCTCCCGCGGCACCCGAAACAAGCTTACTGCTGCGGAAAGCGACAGGAGAACTTCCTCACGGCGGGGGAAGTCGCTTTAAAAAAGGGGGTGCAGAATACGAGCTCATCCGGCGCTGGATTCAGGAAGGCATGCAATATGATCCTGAGACCAGTCGGACTGTCAAACACATTGAAATCTATCCTCAGAATCGCGTGTTGCCGTTGCAGGCGCAGCAGCAGTTGACAGTCACCGCTTACTTTTCAGATGGAACAACACAGGATATTACCCGTGTCGCAGAGTACAAGCCGAACCAGCCCAAGATGTCTGAAGTAGATCATCATGGACTGGTAACACTCAAAGACATGACGGGCACCACATCAGTCATGGTTCGCTTTCAGGAACACGTTGCCGTCTTCATGGCAACCATCCCCTTAGGAAGGCCGACTCCCGATCTGCCTGAACCGACGAACTTTATCGACAAGCATATTTTTGCCAAGCTGAAAGTTCTGGGTCTTCCGCCTTCGGATGATTGTGACGACTCTACCTTTCTGCGACGCGTCACTCTCGATATCACGGGAAGAATTCCGACTCTGGAACAGACCCGCGCGTTTCTGGCTGACACGCGTCCGGACAAACGGTCTCGAAAAATTGACGAACTGCTGGACAGTCCCGGATACGCTGATCTGTTCGCAGCCAAGTGGGCGGGAATCCTGCGAAACAAAGCGGGGGGAAACCTGGAACAGGTGGCGCGGGAAACCTTCGGGTTCCATTCCTGGATACGCACCAGTCTCTCCACCAATAAACCTTACGATCAGTTTGTCACAGAACTGGTAACGGCGCGTGGCAAATCGGGAACCAATCCGGCTGTCTCATGGTATCGGGCTGTGAAAGACCCCAAAGACCAGATGTCTGACATTGCCCAGGTTTTCCTGGGTGTGCGAATTCAGTGTGCCCAGTGTCATCATCATCCGTATGAAAAATGGAGCCAGGACGACTTCTATGGCTTCCAGGCATTCTTCACGACGATTGGACGTAAAGAAGTTTACAAGCTGCCGGAAGACGACACGGTCTACCATCAACGCATGATTGCTGTTGCGAAAAATCCCAATACCGACCGCGAACTCAAACCAACGCCACTCGATGGGGAAGCGTTAGAGATTCCTGCCCGCCGCGACCCTCGCATTGACCTGGCTGACTGGATCTCCTCACCCGAGAATCCGTTCTTCGCCAGGATGCTGGTTAACCGGTACTGGAAACATTTCTCAGGCCGGGGTCTGGTCGAGCCGGAAGACGATATTCGGATTACCAACCCGGCAACGCATCCGGAACTACTGGATAAGCTGGCTGAGTCATTCGTGAAATCAAACTATGATCTGAAACAGCTGTGCCGCGTGATCTGTAACAGCCGCACCTATCAGTTCAGTTCGTTTCCCAACGAATATAACCAGGATGACGATCAGAACTATGCCCGTTACTATCCACGCAGACTGTCAGCGGAAATCATGCTGGACGCCATGAATGATGCTGCGGGCGCAAAGAATAATTTCAATCATCAACCCGTGGGTGTTCGCGCAGTCGCGTTGCCCGATGACTCGGCGAATGTGGAATCGTTCTTCCTGCGTGTCTTTGGTCGTCCCCAGATGGATACAGCCTGTGAATGTGAACGAACGGCAAATGCGGACCTGGCACAGAGCCTGCATCTGATTAACTCCGACACCATCCAGAATATCCTGTCCGCCCCGAATGGCAGAGCGTTACAAATGGCACGCGATAAATCAAAAGATGACCGGACTCACATTACAGAACTCTACCTGCTCACCATGTCGCGAGAACCTGATCAGGGCGAAATCGATACGGCTCTGGCACATCTGGCTAAAAAACGTCAACAGGCGGCAGCTGACCCCAAAAAGCTGTCCGAGGAACAGGCCGTCAAAGAAGCCTACGAAGACATCATCTGGGTAGTCATCAACACTAAAGAATTTTTGTTCAACCATTAAACGATAGTGAATGAATTAAAATGAAGTCGATCAAGCATTGGAAGACACGCGTCTGTTTAATCGCGCTGCTGTTGCTGTCATTTCAGCAGCTGGTTTGTGCACAGTTGCCCACAGCGGATCTCAGACAGATTAAACCGTTCGCAGCAGCTGCAGGAAAAACAGTCGAACTGTCAATCCTCGGTTCGAATCTGGACGACGCCAGCGAACTTCGTTTTTCACATCCGGGAATCACAGCCAAACCGGTGATGCTGCCCGCCGATGACATCTACCCGGAACCACGAAGACAGGACTCCCGGTTTGAAGTCAGTGTCGCGAAAGATGTGCCACCCGGAATCTATGAAGTCCGCGCCGTCTCCTATTTTGGACTGTCCACGGCCCGACCGTTTGTGGTTGCTCCTGCTGACAGCAGGGAAATCGATGAAACAGGTAACCATGACAGTCGAGAGACAGCACAAGCTGTGGAAGTGAATTCGACTGTGACAGGTAGTGTTCCTGCTCGGGGCATCGACTGGTACCGTTTTCAAGCACGCGGGGGGCAACGCGTGCTCGTCGAGTTGATTGCGGAACGAGTTGATTCCCGCCTGGATGGTCAGATCGTGGTTTATGATTCCGAAGGACGCGAAATCACCCGTAACCGGGACTGGTTTGGCCGCGATCCTTTTCTCGAACTCCAGTCCGAACAGGATCAGGAGTATTTTCTGGCGATTTCCGATATCCTGTACCGGGGTGGCTCAGAACACTTTTATCGTCTGAATATCTCTGATCGACCTCACATCGATTTCGTTTTCCCCCCTGCAGGAGAACCTGGATCCCGGAATGTCTATACTGTTTATGGACGCAATTTACCGGGGGGCAGCCTGGGAAATGCCGTCTCATTAAATGGACAGAAACTGGAATCGATCGAAGTGGAAATCCAGTTGCCCGAAGTGGCTACACCCCCCGCGAGTTTCCAGCCCTGGAAGCCTCGGCAGGGAATTCTGAACGGCCATGAATTCCAGCTGGAGCATTCGAATACCGTCAACATTGGTTTTGCTACCGCGCCTGTGATACGGGAATCGGTGTCCCCGAAAATACAAACGGTCTCGGTTCCCGTCGAAATTGCCGGCCAGTTCAACGAGCCTCATGAAGAGGATGTCTATCAGTTTCAGGCCACCAAAGGCAAAACGTATTGCATTGAAGTCATTGCAGACCGAATGAAATCGAAAGTGGATCCTTACCTGGAAGTTTTTCAGATCACCAAAACAAAAGCAGGTGAAGTCACACGAAAAAAAGTAGCCGAAAACGATGACCTGCCTTCATTTTTCAGTGCCGACAATAAGGATGCGATTAATTTCGATACCGTGGATGCGGCGGCTTCGTTTACAGCTAAGGAAGCGGGACTATATGAAGTTGTCGTTTTAAACCAGTTTGGAGGAGGCAGTCCGGCTCATCTCTATCGACTGGCGATCAGGGAACCCACGCCCGATTTTCAGTTGCTCGCTTCGACCGAACGAACTTTACCTACGAACCGAACAGGCTACTCTGTCACTCCCCTGCTCAGACGTGGTGCAAACTGGGGCGTGCGAATCGTGGCCCCTCGGCAGGATGGCTTTACGGGAGAAATTGTCGTGACCGCAGAAGGACTGCCACCAGGTGTCACGGCAAAACCACTGGTCCTCAGTGGAAAAACAGATCGCGGTCTGCTGGTCCTTTCCGCAGATTCCACGGCAAAACGCTGGGCCGGTGAATTTAAAATCGTAGGGAAAGCACAGATCAACAATAAACAGGAAGTCCGTGAAGCCAGGTTTGCCTCACTGATCTGGGGACATATTTTCTCAGATGCCATTCGGGTACGCTCTCGCCTGACAACACGTATTCCTCTCGCCATCAATGAAGATGAAGCAGCGCCCGTGGAAATCATACCGACCGAGGAGAAAGTCTGGACTGTCGGACTGAACCAGAAGCTGGAAATTCCGATTCAATTGAAAGACACGGGAACACGCAAAGGAAGCCTGACAATTGAGCCGAACGAGTTGTTCGGGATGTTACGCCGGCCTCCGACAGTGAATATTGGAGAAAAAGAGACAGAGGGAACGCTGGTCATTGATTTCAAGCCCAACGGAAACTTCAAGATCGAACCAGGCCAGTATCAGTTTGCCTTGATGGGGGTGGGGGTCACACAATATCGCCACAATGTTCCTGCCAGCAATGCCGCAGCTGCCGAAGTGAAACGCCTCGAAGCGCTCGTCAGCACAATCAAATCCGATATCGAAACCACGAATGCGACCGCTGAGAAATCGAAGTCGGCAGAACAGGTAAAACAGAATGCCGATCGGTTGAAACGGGCGGAGACCGCGCTGACGCAAGCGACAACCAGGGCGAATTCAGCAGAAAAGAAAGCGACGCCAGCAGACAGCAAATTTGCCGCCTGGTCCAAGCTGATCACCGTCAATGTGACCCCTCCCTCTGAAAATAAATAATCCGCCGATTCCACTTATTGAGGCCCACGGCATTTCGAGCGGCGCATCGGATTTTTCGAAGTGCCAACTGATCGATCCTGCTTTCCTGATTCGTTTTCCCTCCCCTTCCTTTTCGATGTCGAAACTGTGCATGCCACTTTGCCTTATATTTCCGAGACTGCGACAAAATGTCTACGGCTGAAATGCAACTGATGCCGAAGAGTACATTTTTCAATTCTGTTCTTAAATCGTGACAGGGATGACGTGGGGATTCTCAGGACGTTATTTCCCCTTGTTTTTCAGGAGTTCTCATCCCGCAGGCTTCCAAAAAACAGGTTACCGGGAGCATTATTATCTCTGCTTTCCCATCCTCTGAAGTCACTGCGAAAAAATATCGCATGTCCTGTTTTTTTCCCAGAATGTCTCTATGGTATAGTGGCTTTTCCCTGGAAGCCTGTAGACAGAAAGTATCGACCTGCTGATAATAAATTAACAGGCGTGGGTGTATTTAACCTGAGGAGCTACCTCACCTTATTGTGAAGATAGATCCAGAAAGTGGTCCGGCGGATGCTTTTTTCTGTGGGACTACAGAACCAGACATCACACTCAACCTGATTACTTTTCGAATAAAACAGTTAAGTGAATGCGAGAGAACGATGATGAAAGATTCAAATCGTGACCAGATGGTGCAGACAGGAAATCATGCACTAGACACCATTCTTGAAGGTGGACTCACATCCGGTCGTGTTTATTTAATCGAAGGTGACCCGGGGACGGGCAAGACCACCCTCGCCCTCCAGTTTCTGCTGGAAGGGGCCAGAAAGGGAGAGACGGGTTTATACGTAACACTGTCTGAAACCAAAGAGGAGTTGGAAGCGGTTGCTGCTTCGCACGGCTGGAGTATGAAAGATCTTGATGTTTACGAACTCGTAGATGCAAAAGATCTGGTAGATTCCAATGAGTCACAGTATTCCATGTTCGAACCATCCGAAGTGGAATTAAGTAAAACAATACGCGGGGTGCTGGAACATGTTGAACGCAGCAAGCCCATGCGTGTTGCCTTCGATTCGCTTTCGGAAATGAGGCTGCTGGCTCAGAGTCCCCTGCGTTATCGCCGCCAGATCCTGGCCCTCAAACATTTTTTTACCGGACGCAGCTGCACGGTACTCATGCTCGACGATAATACCGCCCATGATGCCGATCAGCAGTTACAAAGTATTGCGCATGGCGTGATCCGTCTGGAACACATGATGGGAGATTACGGGGGGGAACGTCGTCGGCTGAGGGTGATTAAACATCGAGGCCAGAAGTTCCAGGGCGGAAATCACGACTTTCAGTTGTTGACGGGAGGCATAAACCTGTTTCCCCGTAAAGGCCAGGAACAACCAGTTGAAAGTTCCAGTTTCCCGCTCGTTTTGAGTGGAAACGAATCTTTAGACCAACTGGTTGGCGGCGGACTCTCCCCCGGAACAAGTACCCTGCTCATGGGGCCGGCAGGAGTCGGTAAATCATCGACTGCCATGCTGTATGCGATTTCCGCGGCGACCCGTGGCGAAAAAGCGGTCTTTTTTATCTTCGATGAAACTCGTGAAGTCCTCATGGAGCGTGCTGACAGTTTGAATATGCCACTCCAGGAACATCTCGATTCTGGAAACATTGTCATCCATCAACAGGATCCAGGAGAGTTACTGCCGGGTGAATTTGCCTGCCAGATACGCGAAGCCATCCGCCCCAGCGAAGATGGCAGACGAGTTTCTGTCGTGGTTATCGACAGTTTAAACGGGTATATGAACGCGATGCCCCATGAGCGTTTTCTGATCGTGCAAATGCACGAAATCCTCAAGACACTGGCCAGACAGAAAATCCTCACGTTTCTGGTCGTCGCCCAGCATGGGATGCTGGGGACCATGGCTTCCCCCGTCGATGCCAGTTACCTGGCAGATGCGGTCATCCTGTTTCGTTATTTTGAAGCAGGGGGCGAGTTACGACAGGCGATTTCAGTGGTAAAGAAACGAACGGGCTCTCATGAGCGGACGATACGTGAATTTCAGATGCGTGATGGCATTATTCGGGTGGGTGATCCTTTAGACGAATTCCAGGGAATTCTCAGTGGTACCCCCACTTACACCGGCAAAATCTCAAACCTGCTGGGGAGAGAGCATGAATAAAGAATCAGTGGCAGAGGATTCCGACAGTCTCTGTGTACTGATTCTGGCTCCGACCCCGAAAGACAATGAGTTTTGCGTGAATGTTCTGGGAGATGCCAGAATTGAAACGCACGTTTGCACCAGCCTGCAGGATCTTTGCCAACAGGTGAAGCAGGGCAATGCTGCCGTCGCTTTGATCGCAGAAGAATATCTGCAAACTGACCATACTGGTCTGATACCGGAATTACTGTCGCATCAACCGGCATGGTCTGATCTTCCCATTGTCGTCTTACTGATAGCTGGTGAGCATGCCTCGCCTTCACTCAATCAGCTGCAGGAACTGGGGAACATCACCCTGATTCGGCGACCCGTTCGGATAGCAGTCTTTATTAATACGATCCGGGCCAATCTTCGAGACCGGCAACGCCAATATAGCGTGCGTAATCTGCTGAAAGAGCGGCATGAAGTCAATCAGAACCTGGAGATTCAGCAAAGACGTTTTTCTCTGGCACTGAAGGCAGGAGGTATGGCAGCCTGGGAGTTGCAATACGATAACCTGTACTGGTCCGATGCAATCTACGATCTGCTGGGGATACCTGCGGGAGAACCTGTCACGCTGGAACGATTTTATTCCACGATCCACCCCGAGGATTTACCGAAGCTCCGGGAAGTCTGGGAAACATCCGTCAGGAAAAGGCAGGCTTTTCAAGAAGAATTTCGCATCATCCATTCCGGTAAAGAACCGAGGTGGATGGAGTTGATGGGGGAATCTGTGGAATGGGAAATGGGGAATCCCAGTCATTTTGCCGGACTCTTCTGGGATATTACCGCAGAAAAAGTTCAGGAAAAACTCGAACAGCGTACAGCCGAAATCGAACGGTTTCTGAGTGAAGCAACCATGACGCTCGCATCATCGCTCGATTTTGAAACGACACTGGAAAGTGTCACGTCGTTATGTGTCCCCACGTTAGGAGACTGGGCGATCCTGGAACTGATCAGTGATGACCATACAGTCCGGCGTATGAAAATTGCACATGCAGATCCAGGTGACTCGGTGCTGGCAGATCAGCTGATGAAAACTGATTCCGATCCCCGACAGAAAGATCGGTCTTCCAGCCCACATCTGTTTGGCGATGAAACCATTTTTGTAGAGAACCTGACAGCTGAGTTACTCGGTGAAATCGTCCAGACACCGGAGCATCTCCCTGCACTGCGGAAGCTTGGCGCTCAATCATTGATTGTCGTCTCCCTGGGTATCCGTGATCAGCAGTTTGGTGTTTTATCTCTGATTCAGACCGACCCTGCACTGCGTCACAAAATCATTGACTTCAAGACAGCCGAAGAACTGGCGCGGCGGGCATCCATCGCGATCGACAATGCCCGCCTGTATAAAATCGGACAACAGGCGAGTGCTGCCAAGAGTGAATTTGTTGCCAACATGAGTCATGAAATACGCACCCCGATGACAGCCGTTCTGGGTTACGCCGACCTGCTTGCCGGTGCCGAGAATGATCCGGAAAAATTGAAACACCTGCGCATGATTCAGAAAAACGGGAGTTTCCTGCTGGATATCATCAATGATATTCTGGACCTCTCCAAAATCGAAGCGGGTAAGATGGAATGCGTGACGGAACGGTTTGCCGCGGATGAGCTGATCGCAGACGTGTTTTCGATGATGCAGGTTCGCGCTGTAGAAAAGCAACTCGATTTCAGTGTCGAATACGCGACCACCATCCCCAGCCAGATTGAAAGTGACCCGAAATGTCTAAGGCAGATCTTAGTCAACCTGATTGGCAATGCGGTTAAATTCACATCCAGAGGTTCAATTCGACTGGTCATCTCCTACGATGCCTCGGGCGAGTGTCCGGTCATTCAGTTTGATGTGATTGATACCGGTATCGGGATCACAGAGGCACAGCTTTCCCAGCTCTTCCAGGAATTCTCACAAGGTGACACTTCCGTAACCCGCTCTTTTGGAGGAACCGGACTGGGGCTGGCCATCAGCGCGCGTCTGGCCCGCATGCTGGGTGGAAATATCGAGGTCACCAGCCAACCCGGAATCGGCACCACTTTCACCTGTAAAATCAGTGCCGGACAGGTCGACTCTGTTCCGATGGTCCACCCGGAGAAAAAACACAAATCAACGCCTGACACATCCAAATCACTGGATACGCAACCCGCTTTGTCCTGCAATGTGCTGGTCGTCGACGACCGTCGTGATATCCGTTATCTCGTCAAACAGTTTCTGACAAAGTCGGGAGCAGAAGTCGAATCGGTCAATGATGGTCTGGAAGCCATCGAACGGGTAGAACAGGGACAAAACTCGTTTGATATGATTCTGCTGGACATGCAGATGCCAAGGCTGGATGGATACCAGACGGCAGAACGGCTGCGTAGCCTCGGCTTTAACAGACCGATTATTGCACTTACTGCGGACGCCATGCACGGTGATATGAACCGGTGTCTCGCCAGTGGCTGTGATGCATTTCTCAGTAAGCCGATCAACACCAAAGAACTGATAGAAATTGTGGCGCGTTACACACAGTAAACTGTCTTTGAACTCTCTCATTCCGAATTCTAGAGCGCATCACATTTAACCATAGCGTCTCTCAATCTATTATACTCGATTCAAATGCCTCTGGAGACGCTAACAGTAAAACTGGACACAGTCTAGCAGATGCAGTCTGCTGCCGTCATTACCAGTCGCTTCGGGTCGAAATCAGGGATATAGTCCCCTGGCCAGTTTGGCCTGGGCGACACGTTCGACCCCTTCGATCATGGCGGCGGTCCGCATATCAAACTGATGCTTCTCTGCCCGATTCAGCGTCCTGTGAAAGGCGTCTTTAAGAATCCGGTGCAGCCGCTCATTCACTTCGTCCAGGCTCCACATATAATTCTGCGTATCCTGCACCCATTCAAAATAAGATACCGTCACACCCCCGGCGTTTGCCAGAATATCGGGCAGGATAAAGACCCCTTTTTCATTGAGTACTTCATCCGCTTCCAGAGTCGTCGGTCCGTTCGCACCTTCTGCCAGCAGCTTGCATTGAATCCGGTCGGCATTCTCTGCTGTAATCTGATTCTGCAGCGCGGCAGGAACCAGGATATCGCACTTCAACTCCAGCAATTCCTCATTGCTGATGTGATCTCCCTCGGGATACCCTTCCAGAAACCGGTTTTCGGCGACATATTCCAGCAAAGAGGGAATGGATAATCCATGCCGATTGTGAATGCCGGTTGTGGCATCGCTTACACCAATGATTTTAACTCCCAGTTCACTCAAAAACAGAGCCGCATGGCTGCCGACATTTCCAAACCCCTGAACCACTGCCGTGCATTCACTCAGGTTCATTTTCAGGTGCTTCGCCGCTTCCTGAATCAGGTAAACCACACCGCGGCCTGTTGCTTCATTTCTGCCCCGGGCTCCCCCCAGTACCACCGGTTTTCCGGTAACCACGGCGGGTACGGTATAACCCACTTCCTGGCTGTAGGTATCCATAATCCACGCCATCACCCGCTCATTCGTTCCCATATCGGGCGCAGGAATATCTTTATCAGGGCCGATGATCGGGCTGATCTCTGTAGCGAACCGTCTCGTCAAACGCTGCAGTTCGTGGCTGGTTAATCCGGTCGGGTCGATACGCACGCCCCCTTTCGCTCCCCCAAATGGGAGATGCACCAGTGCACATTTCCAGCTCATCCACATCGCCAGGGCTGAGACTTCTCCCAGGCTCACATCCTGGTGATACCGGATCCCCCCCTTTGTTGGCCCCATCGTCAGAATGTGCTGGACTCGATATCCGAAGACTGTCTCGACTTCAGTATAATGATCCCGTCGAAAAGGTAATGTGACTACCAGGGTTCGCTGGGGGAATAACAGCCGCTGCCTGATATTATCATCCAGGCCCATGAATTGAGCGGCTTTCAGAAACTGTCGCTGGGCCAGTCGAAACATGGGTGAATCCCATTCCGCATCGCGTACCCTGGTCCGTTCAATCGCATAGCGGAGCGAACGAATCAGCGAAGTTCGGCTGAGCTGCGTCTTCACCATGTAATCTTGCGCTCCCGCTTCCACCGCTTTGGCAGCCAGTTTGACATCATCCAGACTGGTCACAATCACAATGGGGATCGCGGGGGCAAAGGAACGTACCCTGATAAAAGTATCCAGGTCCTCACTGTCAGGCAGTGTCAGGTCGAGGAGTACCACGTCCACGGCAGACGAATCCAGTTGATTCAATCCCGCCTGTAACGTCCCTGCATACTGGAGTTGAAAGACGGGCGTTTTTGATTCTGCGAGTAAGGTTTTCACCAACCCGACATGAATCGGATTATCCTCGATCAGAAGTACCTTTACTGTATTCCCTGATGCTGTATTCATGGTTCATTCCTTTTCAGAAGTCGTGGAATCAATCTGCGCTGCGACCGCCGGTAGCAATCGATCGAATTCCCTGTCCAGATTCTCTAATGCCTCCCTGGCTTCGCTCAGTTTTTTTTCCTTCCCCAGCAGTTCCAGTTTCAGGGCTGCGGCGGCGGCAGGATGTGCTTCAAACAGGGCTGCCGAACTTTTAAGGGTATGGGCAGCACGTCTGAGTGACTGGGCATCATTGTCTTTCAAAGCTTCCCTGATTTCTGACAATAAGCGAGGCGCCTCTGTCAGAAAGATCTGGCCCAGTTCATTGAGTGATTCAACGGGAATTTCTGATTTTTCCATCGCCTGCTGCCAGTCAATAATGCTCTCTGTATCTGCAGCGTGATCTTTTTCCGGTTCTCTGTCTGCTGAATCGTTGCTGGATTCACTCATGGCTTCCCCCTCCCCCTCTTCATGCATTTCGTAAACTGGTATTTCGTCCGTCAGAGCTGCTGCCGGATTCAGGTGCAGACAGTCTTCGATGGTCGAATACAATTCTCTGACGCGAACCGGTTTGGAAACGTAACCATCCATGCCCGCTTCCAGGCAACGCTCGCGGTCTCCCTTCATGGCGTGGGCGGTCATCGCGACAATGGGAACATGCTCACCCGTTTCCTGCTCGTATTCCCGAATCAGGCGCGTCGCTTCCAGGCCGTCCATCTCAGGCATCTGCACATCCATGAGCACCAGATCAAAATCGCGTTTTTTCCGTTCTTCAACGGCGTCTTTGCCATTCAGCACAACAGCCACATCATGACCATGGGGTTCCAATAGCGCCAGCGCCAGTTTCTGATTCACCAGGCTGTCTTCCGCCAGCAGAATATTGAGTGGTGGAATCCGCCGTGCCAGCTCAGAGGTTGCAGTGCGCGTATTGTGTTGCGGTTCTCCGTTCATTCCCAGCGTCTCTGCAATCGAGTTGTACAGTTCAGATTGCTTTAACGGTTTTATCAGATGAGCGGCGATCCCGAGTTCTTTGCAGCGAGCTATTTCTCCCTGGCGATCACTGGATGTAATCATCATGATGACTGCACTACCCAGCGCGGCATCCTGCTTGATGGATTTTGCGACAGAATAGCCATCCATGATCGGCATATTGGCATCGACCAGCACCAGATCAAACGGTTGCCCCGCCTGTTGGCCGGCGCGCATGACATCCAGGGTATCGCTACCACGATTGATGGACTGTGTCTGCATGTTCCAGCTCTTCAGCATCTCTTCAAGAATCTGGCAGTTGGTGTGATTGTCATCTACAATCAGCACCCGTAAACCATCAAGGTCTACTTTCATCAGGGGGTCATTCAGTGGAATTTCGGCCTCTGTCAATCCGAAGCGGGCAGTAAAATGAAATTCACTTCCTTTGCCGACTTCACTGTGAACCCAGATCTGTCCCCCCATCATTTCAATCAGACGTGAGGAAATTGCCAGCCCCAGCCCCGTGCCACTGAAGCGACGGGTTATCGATTCATCGACCTGTTCAAATGCCTGAAAGATCTGCTGCTGTTTGTCCTCCGGAATGCCGATTCCGGTATCGCGAACAATAAAGTGCAGTTGCAGTTCTTTCTTTGACCGGAAATCCAGTTTCACATCCAGAACAATTTCACCTTCCTCGGTGAATTTAATGGCGTTACCAACCAGGTTAACGATGATCTGACGCAGTCGGAAACGATCGCCGACAAGCGTATCCGGGACATCCGCGTCAAGGTGAAAAGCGAGTTCCAGATGTTTGTGATGCGCGCGGACTGCGAGAGACTTCATGGTATCTCCCAGATTTTCCCGCAGATGGAACGGCGTCTTCTCAAGATCAAACCGCCCTGCCTCGATTTTCGAGAAATCAAGAATATCATTGATCACGGAAAGCAGCGATTCTCCGGACTCCTGCACCATCGTCAGATACTCATGTTGTGTAGAATCGAGTTTCGTATCAAGCAGCAGTTGCGTCATCCCGATGACGGCATTCATGGGAGTGCGGATTTCGTGGCTCATGGTTGCCAGGAAAGCACTTTTCGCACGGCTGGCGGCCTCGGCTGCTTCTTTCGCCTGTCTGAGCTCTTCCCCCGCCCTTTTTTCTTCGGTGATATCATGCACAAAGGCGGCGAACAGAAATCCATTTCCCTGGGGCACCGGTGTAATCGTCAGTTCAACAGGAAATTCGTGACCGTCCCGATGCATGGCTGAGAGTTCCAGTCGCCTGTTGAGGAAAGGGCCTTCACCTGACCGGAGATAATGTTCGATTCCATGCATGTGCTGCAGCCAGTAGCGTTCGGGAATAATCGTCTCTTCCAGGGAGCGCCCGATCGCTTCAGCAGGAGACCAGCCAAATGTCACCTCAGCCTGATCATTCCACTCACAGATAATGCTCTTTTCATTGATCCCCACAAACGCTTCATGCGTGGTCGCCAGGATGGCACGGTTCTTCTTATCCCGTGATTCCAGCTCTTCCTGGTTGGCCCGCGTCTCGGTAATATCCCGCATCACAATGACGCCGCCGCGCAATTCGCCACGGTCATTCCGGAGAGGACGCGCTGTAACGCTGATCCAGGTCCCTTCCGGGATATCCGGATTCTCCAGGTACAGCACAACTCCATCCAGCGATTCTCCCCGCATCGCCCGGGCCAGGGGCAGATCCTGGGAGGGGCACATGGTTTTCCCATCAGCCAGGTAACATCCATAAATCTGTGACCACTTGTCGGGATCAACATTCTGCGGACCAATGCCGACGATCTGCTCTGCCGCCGGATTCCAGAAGACCGAATTCCCGTCCTGGTCCGCTACGATCACACCATCGCCCATACTGTCCAGAATGGACTGCAGAATCTGAGACTGCCGTCTGAGCTGTTTCTGCGATGCTTTTAATTCAGCCGTCCGTTGATCAATCCTGTCTTCCAGTTCATCACGAGAAGCCGACAGTTCCTCTGCCATGTGGTTAAAAGCGGCTCCGAGCAAACCTACTTCATCGGAAGAGGTGCTGGGAACCCGGACATCCAGATTCCCTTTGGCAATTTTCGCAGCAGAAGTCGCCAGCCCCAGCACCGGTCGGGTAAAACGACGGGCAACGAGAAAGGAAGCAGCCATACCGAAAAACACCAGCCCCAGCTGTATCAACAACAGATGTTTACGGAGATACGTCACAGGTGCGTAAGCTTCATCCAGGTTGATTTTGGCTACCATTCCCCAGGGTGCTTCCAGGTCCGGCTGATAATTCACGGGGCGATAAGAGACCAGGACCCGCTCACCACTGTAATCCATCACCTCTGATCCACTCTCGTCCTGCAGGGCTTTGGCCATCGCCGGTACTTCCGAGATCGGAACCGACCAGGCATCACTGTCGCGCGGCTGGAAGAGATAGCGAACGTGATCTCCCTGCTTGGTCGCCACCAGTAAATCACCGGTTTCCTGCAAGCCCACTCGATTCATCAAAATGTCTTTGAGCGGGGTCACATCGAGCCAGACCATGAGCACCCCCAGCAGGTTGCCCGCTTCATCATTCATGGGGGCCACCAGATAAGTCAGAGCGCGGCCATTTACTTCCTGGGGCAGATCCAGGCGGGGATGCTCTTTGCCTTCAAGAAAACCAGGATCGCCGGCGTAGGTCTTACTCAAATAATCAGCATTGGTCGCGGTAATCACGGTTCCCTGCGGGTTGACAATCCATAGATCACGGAAACCCGATGAACTTCCAAATTTGGTGTCCTCCAGAATACGCTGCGATTGCTCGCGAAATGAATCCAGGTCGATCTCTCCCTGGTTGAACCTGTGGATCAATTCATGCAGGCTGGTACGATTCGTCACCAGCGCTGAACGTTCCAGCTGCTGTTTGACATATTCTTCGAACAGGGCGGCCCGGTCTGTCACAACCAGCTGCAGTCGGAGATGAATGTTGTCGTGAATAATCTCACGAGCGGCAACATAAGCCAGATGACCGAGGACCCCGCCACTGAGTACCACGACGGCTGCCACAAACAGAGTATTTTTCAACAACAGTGATCGCCAGAAAGCAGGCGGCTCATTTGTGAATCGATGTTGTTTTTCTGCGGGAGCAACCTGTTCCTGATCAGTGGAAGCACACATGGAGCTGTTCCTTCCTGACACTGTCGCATTACGATACCCGCATTGGGAAAAAGTGGCTGCCTGCCCTCTCTCCCTGCGAGGTAATTTCTCTGCAACCGTCTGACGACTGCAAACTGCAATTGATTGCATCGTATGCGTTTACATATATTCTATGCAGTAAACCTGGCTTTGGAAACAGGTTGTTTAAAACTTCAACAGGATCTCATGGACATTCATAGTAAAAGGATCAGTTTTAAGGAATAACCTGCTGCACCAGGCAGTGAAAGCGGTTTCTTTCCGATTCAACCTCGCATCAGTATTTGAGCCAGAACACCACGATTCCACTTCCATAGAACCCGGCGTACGTCACCAGCTTTAAGAGGACAGAGATACCAATTCCGCTGAACCTTTCTTTAGGTAACTGAGCATCCAGCAAACCCGGCAAGAGGGCTCCGATGGGTCCTGCCAGAAACGCCCATTCGAAAACCAGACTGAGACGACGACATAATAGAAAATAGAATGTCGTTATGCCGACAAAAACGAGCAAAGGCAGATAGTCACGCCAGCGAGAACGTTGCCTGGATCTTCGAAACTGGACAACAGCCATCACTGCATCAAAGGCAATATACAGACAGAGCGGCCAGGTAAATACAAACTCCCGGGTCCAGGCACTGATCCAGGTTGTCCCCAGCGCACCGCATAAAAAGGCAAGCGTTCGATAACAGACGGTCCAGGTCAAGAGCCGATGCTCAACCCGCACCAGGCTTGCCGGGATCAACGCCAACAGCAGACTGGCCAGCAGCAATCCCGCAGACCAGAAGAACCAGTTCCAGAGCCAGGCATTGGAAGGCAGGTCAAACGCATATTCCGGTTCGATGGACAGGATTTGCCCGGCCCAGTCCACGTATTGCTCCTGGGGAATTTCATCGACGCGTAATGTCTGTTGCTGTCGCGGCAGTAATTCCGGTTTTCCCACATAGATACAGGCGGCCCGTGACTGATTGCGGATATAAACACACCCGCGGTGTAGAATCGGAGGCGTCCACGTCAATTCGCCCGACAAGACAGAACACCGCGCCAGGATTTCGCATTCCGCCGGATTGATTCTTAACAAAATCAGCTCGCCACGTTCATTGAGCATGATCAGTTTATCGTCTGCAACAATGATCCCCGCCTGACCGATTTCATCTGAAGTATCATTCTGAGAACGTTCCGGTCTGCCAGACCCCTGCTCCCATAATTCGTCTCCTGTGAGAAATTCAATGCAGCGAAATTTTCCCCGCGAGGGCCGTTGTGTTTTGGACTGTTGATCAAAAATGTCAAAGCCATAAATCTGGTCGCCCACCAGCACACTCGAAAGGACATCGTTCGATAAAATTCGTGACCGCCAGATATTTTTAAGCCTGGTGTCTTTTTCAAATTCGGAGGGGATTTCAAACAGTTGAGAACCTGCCCTGAAGGGAGCGGCGATCCATAAATAAGGTTCCCGGTAGAGTGGCCAGGAAGAGTGTTCGTCATACCCGTCTGACAACTCATGTTCCAGCAGTAATTCACCGGTTTTCAGATCGTGAAGCACGAGTGCATTTTCCAGATAACCCACAACCAGCTTTCGCCCATCGCGGGTTATCGGCATGGCAGGCGTATAACTGGCTGGTTGACTCCCCGCCTGCCAGGCTGTCTTGCCATCCGGCAGATGCAGGGCAACCATGCTGGCATCCGGTCCGCCGACAGGCATAAGAACCAGTTGATCGACGACTACAGGCGAACAGGCGTAACCAAAGCCCGTGCCCCCGTCCCCCTTGAATTCACTGACCAGATTTCGCGACCAGAGCAATTTTCCCGTCGTTGCATCCAGACACCCGAGCAGTCCGCTGGGAGCAGCAAATAACAGACGCCCCTCGATCAGAGTCGGAGTAGCACGCGGTCCCGGGTAGACTCCCGCCAGCTCATATGGCCAGTCATACCAGTACTTCCAGATCTCTTTCCCCGAACGGGCATCCAGACAATACACATACTGTCCCTGCAGATTCTGCCCCTGCGTATAAACGCGATCTCCTTCCGCCACAAAAGCGGAGTACCCCTGCCCCAGTTCTTTCACCCAGAGAACCGGTGGCCCTGCAGCGGGCCAGGTATCGGCAATATGAATTTCAGGAGAATGTGCATCATAATGACGACCGCGGACGGCAGGCCAACCGTCTTCACTAACACCTGCTGGCAGAAATGGATTCGATACGTCCGACTGTGCGTGTAAAGAATCGGGAATCGTCAGGAGCAGGAAAAACAACACCAGGGGCACTGCCTGACGCAGCTGAACGATAATCCCTCGCAGAGGGGGTGATGACTCATTTGCCACTGGCTGCTCATTAAAAAAATGAAAACGAAGCAGAATCGAAAATCAGAAATGTCAGGAATCCACAGCTGATAATTTTGAGAGTGCCTCAAGCGCTCGTACGGGAACTGTCAAGGAGGACTCCGGTGATTTTAATGCATGCACTACGGGGGTCAGAATGTCGCGCAAATCGGGGTTATCAGATGCCAGATGATGCAGTACAAAACAGGCCCCATCCCTGATTTCCGCGGTTTCGTTGATCAATGCGTGCAGAATCTCGGGCACTCCCTTTTCATTCAATGCGATCAACGCATCTCCGGCAACCCATTTTACACTGGTATCATCGGCCAACGCTTCAATCAAGACGGGGATGGCAGACGGATCACGGATGGATTCCAGTGTTTTCGCAGCTTCCCAGCGGCGCATTTCCGACTCATCTTCCAATGCTATCGCCAACGCAGAGACCACGGGTTTCCCGATTTGAGTCAGGTTCTTTCGTGCAGCCTGTCTCTGTTCGCTGTCAGAACTGCCAAGCTGAAGGATCCACTCCGCGACCTGTGGATTTGCGATTTCTGTCTGATATCGTTTATCGGTCATCACCGTTTCTCCTGCTGCTTAGACAGTTAATATTCAGTAAGACACAACAAATGCAATTATAACATTTTTCAAATCAAAATACACGATTCTTTCTTGCAGGGATTTTGAAACGGCCCTGTCCCGGTTCATTTTAGAGGGACCGTTCCCCTGGATTGCTGAGTCGCATTAAAGACATTACAATCAATCCTCTGTTTCTTTAACACGAATTCTCCCCGGTGATCACCTGCTCCGGAAAACTGAATGCGGCATCATTTATACAGACTCCTGATATTCCCGCTCATCCTGATTGCAGTCTGTCTTCCTGTGCGCTGGAGCCATAGCCATGACAGTCTGCAGGGACAACAGCTGTTCCAGCACCTGAAGTGCTTTCATCCCCCTTTCCAAAATCTGCCCCTGCCTTCAGACTGGCACTCACATACCATCTTCCCCGGCATGGTTCTGGAAGAGAACGACCGTTCCTTTCTCCATAGCGGTTATCAGGAAACCAGTTTTTACTTCCTGCTTCTGAAGAGGCAGAATGACTTTGAAACAGTTGATTCGGAAATTATGACACTCCGGAATCAGCACTTCCTGCAGCGATCTGGTTTCGGAAGCATTGCATCCCATGGTCAAAGTACACCGATTTATCTGTGTCTTCAGATTCTGCTGATTTAAGCCTGACAGAACCCAACTGAACCTTTTTAATTTTCACATAGATCTAACTGATATTGATTCTTTTAAGGAAATCTCACAATGAACCTGTATGGTAAAACCCTGTTTTCACTCTGTTTCATACTGTTTGTCGGTCTCATGCTGACACTCGATTCATCTTCGACTGTTCTGGCAGAACCAGAGAACGAAAAGACCGCCGTTGGCGAACCGGTCGAGCCGGATATGCATGAATTTATGGAATACGTTTTCCAACCGACTTACAAACGGCTCAAGCAGGCAATGGCATCAGAACCTGCTGATAGAAATGCCTGGAAATCGATCAAAGCGGACTCGCTGATTCTCGCAGAAGGGGGCAACCTGCTGCTTCTGCATAAACCCGAAGAGAACCGCAAAGCGTGGGACGCCCACAGTATCGAAGTACGCAAAGCAGGTGGTCAGCTTTATCAAGCCGCGAAAGCAAAAGATTTTAAAGCAGCTCAGATGCACTATCAATCCATGCTGAAAAACTGTAATGCCTGCCATCAGCAGTTTGCGGACGGCGAACATCAGTTAAAACCCTGATCTCCAGACCGGTCCCGGATCACTGACTGCCGCCTGTCTGCCTTCACCGGGCAGCAGGCGGTAATTTCAGGGAACGACATATTTAATGCCGACTGAATCTTCCGATGCAGTTGGTTTACTCTGGCTTCTGCTTTGCCTTTTTCTGCGCGTGGGTTGCTTGACTGATGAGCTGCTTCAACTTTGACTGCGGGCTCACCAGTTTTTTCGCCAGGATATCCTGCTCGGTAAACTTCGCCAGCAAGATTTCGCCATCCGTGGCGCGATTTCGATCATACGAAATGTAAATGGATCCATCCGGAGCCTGAAACCCGTCGGGGTACGAAATCCCTTTTCGCTCATCAATGACCAGTCCCCCCTGCCAGGTTTGGCCATCATCGTCTGAAAGCCAGGCGCTTAACTGCACGCGCCCCTGGTGGGCATCAATCCGGTCTCCATGTTTCACCAGCAGCAGGCGTCCCGAAGCCAGACGGCGGATATGGAAACGCGCGTTGGGCTGACGGATTTGCGGCGGCTGAGAAGGCGTTGCCCAGGTTCGACCGCCGTCAGTGGAAGTGGTCTGCATGATGCCTTTCGCGGTCCTTGCCAGCATCCAGAGGGAACCATCGTTGCGTTCCACGATCATATGTTCGTGCCAGTCCGGATTCGGAAAGACTGCCGCTCCCCGGCGTTGCCAGGTGGCTCCCTGATCGGTCGAAACAAACACATTGGCACCACGCAGGGGATCCAGTTCCTGAAAGCAGCCCTTGAACGGACCGAAGCCGCTCCGCTGATCCAATGAAACGGGCAGCATCCATTCTCCGCTGGCGAGAACGGTTGGTTTGTTTAACGTGACACCATGCCAGATTCGGCGTGGCGGGGACCATTCTGGTTGATCGGCATCGGGATTTTCACAAATCGTCGCCCAGACACCGGCTCTCCCGTCAAACATATGCAGTGATTGATCAAAGATCAGCCACAAGCGCCCCAGGGGATCGGTCCAGAGATTTCCGACCAGGATGCTGCGATCGATGGGTAGATCGGGAGAATGAGAATCGAGCACCACTCGCGGCTTAGACCAGTGCGCGCCGTCATCATCACTGGAAGCCAGAACAAAGAATGCTTTCGGACTGTCGCCACCAGCCACCCAGCAGGCCCAGAGACGTCCGCCCGGCGTTCGTTCGATGCCAATCGTCATGCCATAATCAAGTTTGTCATAGTCATATTCCGGAAGGGGGGATGTATTGACTACGGGAGGAACCAGGGCCAGGTCCGCGAGCCGTTCCATATTCTGAATCTGGGCCTGTTTTTCTGACTTTGATTCGGGAGTCGCTTCGGTCACTTCCACGCTTGTGCCTGATCCCAATACAAGCAGTACCAGTTTCTGAAACCGCAAATGCGCCCCTTGTTTAACCTGTTTACGCCACGTCGTCACACGATTGATCTCACCTGGAAAGAGCGGAAACTCAGGCAGATCAACTTTTTCAAATCCCTGTCGGATCAGATCAAGTTCCCGGCTCGCCGCTCCGGGACGTCTGGCGGGAGTCAGGGCATAGAGAGTCCCGGCTTCTTTGCAGACCGCCGTGTATCCTTCAATGGTTGTTTTGAGGAACTTCAGCCCTTTCAACAATCCGGGGACTTCCTGAAGCTGATACTGGCGATCGGTAAAGAGTTCTACTCCCGGCTGCATGACGGCAGTCGGAACCACTGGTTCTGGTTTTGGCTTTCGCTGCATGCCCGCTTGTGAAGCAAACACGCCCGTCTCTTCCAGTTTGCCAAACATGATCCGCTCTTTGCGACTGGGAGAAGCATCTCCCTGAGTGACGCAGAGCCAGATTACACCCGCATGTTCTGCGAATGCCGGATATTGAAAAGACCGGGGTGTCTCAAACCGATACTTCCGCTGCCACGTCTTTCCGTCCCGGGAGACGTCAATATTAAAGACACTGCGATTCACACCCTCGACGCGGGTGGCTTCCTGCCAGCCCAGATAATACACGTCTCCAAATCTGTCGAAGGTTGGTTTTGAACTGGTCCCATTGGGAACCGCGGTGATGGGCGTTGCTTCTGTCCAGTCACGTCTATTCTGACTCGTGGTGAAATAGTAATTGCGATTACCGCCATCGTTGCGACAAATGGCCATCCAGGTGCCATCGGGGAGGCGATTGACGGCCGATTCACTCAGTTGTGCCGACTGGGGTTCGTTATAATGGCCCAGCACTTCAATGGTATCGTGCTGATCATTAATGCGGGCGAGCGCATTCTGTTTTGTCGCGAAATTATTAATGGCGATATAAGTCTGACCGTCCCAGTTCTTGAAGCGATCAAACAGGTAGAGCCCGAAATCTTTGGCCGGTTTTCTGAATCCACGGGCAGCGGCATCTGCATGAAAGAACTGTGGCTGCATGTCAAAAGTACCGGCAGCTGTTTTCAGTTTGAGCTTATGGATTTTGTTTTCAAAAGTATGCGAAGATAGATCGAAGTCGATATACCAGGTTTGTGCCTGTCGCGCGCCGGGTTGCTCACTGGCGAAGAAACAACGCAGCGTATTTTCATCGTGTGTCAGAATCCGGGGAACAAAACAGGCACCCACGGGCAGAGTTTCATTTTCGAATTTCTGACTGCTGCGTGCGAAGGGAATGACGGCTTCGACTTTTAACGACTTGAGATTCACAATTGACATGGCACAGTAGATTTCAGGCCAGCCGGCACTTTCCCCGGCCCGGGTATCGTTCACCTCTGCGACGATAAAAGCACGATCCTCCACCAGCACCATTTCCGCATCGTGAGCCCCTTTCACCTGTTTACCTGTGACAGGAATCAGCCGTTCCAGAACCTGGTCTCCAGCGAGTGCCGCATCCCAGTCAGCGGGAACGAGTGGTTCCGACGCCGTGACCAGCGATACCATCAGAAACAGGTTGAAGCAAAAAGTGAGCGCGATTTTCATATGAGTCTTACTTTTCCCGGGTTTTCAATGAATTGAAGAATGCCGTCTGTTATAACGTTATTTATTATGCAGAATCGAGTCGTTTCAGAACAGTCACAAGCGGTGATGTAACAAACTTTGAGTGAACTGCAGAGAAAAGCCATACGTGATGAGCATGAATTCAGAGCAAGAGCCACAGACGATACACAGCGGGAATCTTGCACCATGGACAGTCGGTGATCTGCCCGCACCGCCCCCCTTTACACTTCGCAATTTATTTCGCACGATTGGTCCAGGTGCAATCCTGCTGGCGGGTTCGATCGGGGGAGGCGAGTGGCTGGTCGGGCCAACCATTACCGTCAAATACGGATTAGACATCCTGTGGATCGCCACGGTCGCGATTGTACTGCAGTTGCTGTTTAACCTCGAAGCGATTCGCTACACGCTGTATACGGGTGAGCCGATTCTGGTGGGCATCATGCGCTTACGCCCTGGTTCCCGCTTCTGGGCCAGCCAGCGGTTATATTTTCGCCACCATTGCCCAGCTGGGAGTTCCCGCACTGGCAGCCGGTTGTGCTTCCGTACTCTTTGCTGCGTTTGCCGGACATATCGCCGGTGATGGTGATGCCACGTACCTCAGTTATTTAACTTATGTTGTTATCCTGGTGACGGTAGGAATTCTGCTTTCCGGCAAGACCATCGAGCGCATGCTGGAATATTTCTCGTGGGTGATGATCGCATTCATTTTTTCGTTTCTGACCATCGTGAATGTGCTCTTTGTGCCGCTTGAGCACTGGCTGAAAACGTTAAGTGGTTTCTTTCAGTTTGGCCAACTCCCTGCGGATATCGACATTCTCTTACTGGCTGCCTTTGCTGCGACAGCAGGCTCCGGGGGCATTGGAAACCTGGTGATCACGAACTGGTATCGCGATAAGGGCTTTGGGATGGGCAGCAGGGTTGGCTCGATCTCGAGTGCCTTCAGTCATAGTGAAGTCCAGTTGTCCGCGACCGGTCAGGTTTTTCCTGTTACTGATGAGAACCTGAAACACTGGCGTGCCTGGTGGAAGTATGTTTCTGCAGACCAGATCTGGCTCTGGGGCATGGGTTGCCTGGTCGGCATGTTTTTGAATGTCAACCTGGCGACAGCCGTCATCCCGGAGAATACGAATATGGACCATCTGGCGGCAGGCGCTTTCCAGGCCCGTTACATGGCAGAGCAGCTCTGGTCGGGCTTCTGGTGGCTGGCGCTGTTGAATGGGTTCTGGGTGCTGATGTCGACCCATTTAAGTAACACCGATGTTCTGATCCGCACAGTAACCGATATCGTCTGGGTAGCCAGCCCGCAGGTCCGCGCGCGTCGCCGAATGAGTATCAGTCGGCTCTATTACTTTTTCCTGTTTCTGGCCACGATCTGGGGACTGCTGGCGGTGAACTGGGGGCATGCGTTGTCGCTGTTCAAAATCCTGGGAGCTGTCGCCGGACCTGTGCTGGCCATCGCTGCGATACAGATTCTGATTGTCAACACGAGACTGCTTCCCCCAGAGTTGCGACCTCACCTCTGGCGGCGCGGAGCTTTGATTTTGTGCGCGATCTGCTATGGCTGCCTGTCACTGGCGCTGTTATGGGACTTGTATTTATCGCTGCAATGAGCCAGACTGTACTGTACAAATACCGTGTTCATTGGATCATGGAGATTCCGCCTGTGAAGCCCCCTGCATCGATCAGAGAACATTGCACGCTGTTATTCCAGCGAACAGGTTTGATAGCGGTCCTGTTCTGCGTCGCGATTCCCTCACTCGCTGCAGAGGTCGAAGAAGCTGCTGCGCAAACACCTGTTTTCTATGAAAGCAATATCCAGCAGCTTTTCCAGGAGAAGTGCCTCGGCTGTCACAATGCCAAAACCAGGAAAGCGGGCCTGGATCTGAGTTCTCCCGAAAGCATTCTGAAAGGGAGTGAGTCGGGACGAATCATCCAGGCGGGAGACGCAGATGCCAGTCTGTTGTTTCAGATGATCGAGTCAGCAGAAATGCCGCCCGAGGAGAAAAATCATCTCAGTCAGGAGGAACTCCAGCAGTTGCGTCACTGGCTCAATTCCGGTGCCCGCTTTCGAGAGACCGTTAAAACAGCGCCTGCGGTCACACAGCACGACATTATCCCCCTGCTCCAT
>NZ_CAXAVM010000095.1:0-26274 GCF_963972345.1 uncultured Gimesia sp.
TCGATGGGCAGAGGCCGTGATTCACGCGACAGCTCTGCGGCTGGTTCGGCACTGGCCAGTTCGGTCTGCTCAGGCATCTCAGCAGCAAAGTCGGATTCTCCCTGATCGGGACTCTGTGAGCGAATCACAAAATCCTTGTTATCAACTGCTGAGGGCTGCTGCTGAGGCTCTGTGGCAGCCAGTTGCTGACCGGCCGGCAGATTCAAAGCCGGGCTGCCTGCCATAATCCAGCTGCCCCAGCGTTGTTCCAATGCTTCGACGTTTTTGATTTTGTACATTTTGGCAATCGCTTCATCCCAGCCATTCTTGTGAGCATCTTCCAGGAACATCAGGTAACGTTTTTTGCCACCGGTCTGCAACAGGTAATCTGCCAGGGAATAACCTTCCGCGTACAACGTCAGAACCTGTTGCATTTCCGAAGGGTATTCGGTCATTGAGAGCAGGTTTCTCAGGGGGATCCGCTGATTAGTTCCCATTACCTGACGATTCAGCAGACGTTGACGACGTTTTTCTGATTCGTGCTCGACAATTGTGGCAGCCCCTTCATCGGCCCAGCGAGGCAGCGGTCGGCGAAAGTGGCAGGCAAAGATGGTATGATTGACTTCGTGAGGCAGAACGGAATCCAGGATGCGTTCCAGCGATCCCTGAATCTCCATGTGCCACCCGAACACTTCGCCGCCATCAAAGGAAAAGGTGGTCGCGCCGCCGGCACCGTAGTTACCGACTTTGACTTTGATGGGACAGGGGGAAAACCACTTAGGGAGTTCGTGGCCCAGCCAGGTGATGGCCAGTTCCTTGCGATAGATCTCGGCAGCATCCCCCACCTGTTTCGCGACTTCCGCGGACGGGGCGTGCGTGACAAAGTTGGGAGTTTTGTAAGAAGCACCAAGTGAGATGAATGATGCGAGGAATAAAACGAGACAGCGACTGATTTGAGCTTCCATGCCCTCGGGATCCTTTTGGTTGCAGACACAGATGCGGGTCTGTGCCTGACAATCTCAGCAATTGTAGTTACGGGATAGTTTTGGGTCGATCACTCGAATTGGGGTTTTGAGGTATGATCTTAATTGAACCTGAAACGATCTCTGGTGAATTCCATTCAAACTCAGAAGTCATTTCAAGCGAGGAAAGTTTATTGCAAACAGAGGACCAATGAGAAGAGAATTTCTCGGTTCCAACAAGTGAACATTGGCCGAACCAGCCCCTAAGCCGTTCTAAGAAAGAGACTTAGAATCTCACTTTCTTGATATTTTTTTATGAGATCTCTAGTGAGACAGGTTGTAGATATTGCAAATTCGGCTCGAAAAAGTGGCGAGATGCAATAATTACAATTCTGATTCTCACAAGCCGCATCGGCATCAGAAGCGAATGCGCGCAAAGACCCAGCCGAGCGCAAAGCCGATTGCCATCAGGATTCCCAGTTCGCTAATCCGCTGGGTCTGATTGGGAGTCAGATTAAAAACTGCCTGGATCAGGAAGCAGATCACCATCATTACCCCTGCCCCGTACAGACCAAACCGCACGCGGACTTCCCCCGGCGTACTTTCCCGCTCGCCAGGCAACCGTGGAGCAGGAGCGGAGGGTTGTTGTCGGTTTTTTTCTGTTTCTGCAGGGGGATCCGACTCCACGTTTACGCCTCAACTTCCAGTTCTTCAAGTTCGTCAATAATCATCCGCACCAGCTTATCGAGATTAGAACCGGTGGCTGATGAGATCTGCATGATGGGTCTGCCCAGTTCTTCCGCCAGCAGTTCGGCGATGGGCTCTGCATCGGGGAGTTCGCTTTTTGTGATCACAATGATTTCCGGACGATCCATCAGGCTGGCATCGTACAGACGCATCTCTTCCCGGATCTGGCGGTAGTTCTGAATCGGATCGGTCTGGTCCATAGGCGAAGGTTCCACCAGGTGCACGAGGACCCGCGTTCGTTCCACGTGCCTGAGAAATTCATGTCCCAGACCAACGCCCGCATGCGCGCCTTCAATCAGGCCGGGGATATCGGCCATGACAAACTGATGATCGAATCCCACGCGCACCAGACCCAGGTTGGGATACTTGGTGGTAAACGGGTAATCGGCAATTTCCGGATGGGCTTTGGAAAGCCGACTGAGCAACGTCGATTTGCCCGCATTGGGCTTTCCGACCAGCCCGACATCGGCGATCAGTTTGAGCTCCAGCGAAATGTCGCGCAGTTCGCCCAGTGCCCCTTTTTCGAATTCGCGGGGTGTCTGATGGGTGGCCGTCGCGAAATGACGATTCCCGCGGCCCCCTTTTCCTCCCCTGGCAACCACAACCTTGTCGCCACTCTGTTTCATATCACGCAACAGATTCCCGCGTTTGGTGTCAATTACCAGTGTGCCCGGCGGGACCATGATGATCGCATCTTCGCCGCACTTTCCGGTCTTCAGGCTGCTCGACCCGTGTCCGCCGCGTTCGGCATTCCAGTGTTTGTGGCCGATGATATTTCCCAGGCTGCTGACGTTTTCATCGGCGATGACGATCACATCACCCCCTTTGCCGCCATCACCGCCATTCGGACCACCCCGGGGGACGTGCGCTTCCCGGCGAAAACTGGCACAACCATCTCCGCCGTCACCGGCTTTACAATATATATCGACGCGATCTACAAACATGATATTCCGACTACTGTTTCTACTCTGCTAAGTTTGACGACTCGGTTCCTGCTATGTTGCGAAGCACCATCCCGGCCCCTTGATTCCACTCCGGTGCTGCCAGGCAACATCGAACGCAACCCGTTTAAAAGCGGGATGTTAGAATTCACGGGCATTGATTTCTGCGTTGATTCAACGGCACGTATTTTACGGCGGGAGAAATTATTTTCCTGCTGTGGCAACGGAAAAATCGCAGTGAGCCCCGATCAGACGACCAGCCGCTCAGTGCCGCCGGTCCTCTCATTGTAGATTCTTATGATGAAAATACGAGTGCCCTTTGATCCATTCTTGGACAATCCCCTGCTTCCTCACTCCGCTCACCGAATCTCGTTTGGCATTTACAAGTGAGCCCGCATTCATCCTGCAACATAAGAACTTATCACACAACACCTTATGACGTCAACCTACTGCCAGATTCGCATTGACCTGTCCCGGGGATCTCTTTATACTCCCGCACCCTGAACATGCCCGCATGGATGCGATAAAGGAGTGGCGTGATGAGTTCCCTGCCTGCCAGGTCGGTAATAGAGTTTTCTCAATTTGATCAATTACGAGATGCGCGAGAGATTATCTTCAGCGAAGCAGACGCCTTGCGCCAGATGGGGCGTGCGCTGGGAACGGAGCTTTGCGACGCGGTGGACTTGATCATGTCGCGAAACGGCGCGGTCATTTTAACGGGCATGGGCAAAGCGGGGCTGATCGGCCAGAAGATCTGTGCCACGCTCTCCTCGACAGGAACCCGTTCCCATTTTCTGCATCCCGCAGAAGCCATTCACGGCGACCTGGGTTGCCTGCATACCGAGGATACCATACTCGCTTTATCCAACAGCGGAGAGACAGAAGAGCTACGACGCCTGCTGCCACTGATACAGAAAATGAATCTGCCGATCATCGGCATCACAGCGCGAACGACGAGCACCCTGGGTGCTGCCTGTCAGGTGGTCCTGTGTCTGGGTGATCTCAAGGAAGCGGGCCCGCATCAGCTGGCACCTTCCACCACCACAACAGCGATGCTGGCGATGGGTGATGCCTTGTCGCTGGTGATCAGCAAAGCACGGGGCTTTTCGCCGCTCCAGTTTGCCACATTTCATCCGGGAGGAAGCCTGGGACGGCGTCTGACCAAAATCAATGAAGTCATGCGGCCTCGCTCTGAAGTGCGCGTCACGGGTGAAACGACTTCGATCCGTGAAGCTTTTGTACGACTGAGTCTGCCGGGACGACGCAGCGGCGCCGTCATCATCACGGACGAAACCAACCGGGTCACAGGCATTTTCACAGACAGCGATCTGGCCAGGCTGCTGGAAGAACGCCGGGACGAACAACTGGACCAGCCTATATCCCAGGTCATGATCAGAAAGCCCACCACCATTCAGGATGATGCTTCCCTGGAAGAAGCCATCGAATTATTGAAAGCCCGTAAGTTAAGCGAGTTGCCCGTCGTCGATCGAGGACAGCACCTGGTCGGGTTGATAGATATTACAGACGTGATCGGCTGGCAGCCCGGACCGGACAACGCCAGCCAGCAAACAGGTTAACCTGGTGACCCTGTTCCTTTCTTACCGATATTTCACTTCCACTTTTAGAAACGTTTTCCATTCGCATGGCCGGAACCATTCACTATAACCGGAATGGGTTTTTCGATCGCCTGATAGCCAACCGACTGTTGCTGACCTGGTTCACAACAGCAGTGCTGTCCGGTGCCTACCTGCTCTACGCGCAGGCCATGCGTGCTGTGATCATCGAACAGGTCATCCGTCAGGACTTCCCCGAGGAAATCTTCCAGTCTCCGGAATATGCCTCGGGAAATAACGAGAAGGCGAAAACCTTTCTCCCCGAACATGACTGGGCCGCCAATGCCCGCTATCAGTTCAAAGATGAAAACGTGTATGTTTACACGGAACAGTGGGAACAGGAAGAAAAAAACAGAGCGGTGCGTCTCAAGCCTTTTGCCATGTTGATGTTCGACAGGAAAAAAGGGGAAGCAGAGGCGCCGATTGCCATGGTGAGCGAAAAAGCCCTGGTCCGTTTTGAGTATCCCTTCGGCATCAAGCATACCGATCCGGGGCGGATGGTGGCAGGTTCCCTGGATGGTCGTGTAAAAATTACAGGACCGAATGGACTGATCATCTGGGGACGCAATTTCTTCTACGACGAAACTTCGATGAATATCTGGAGTGCTCACGAAGTCCAGTTTGCCTATGAAGATCATCGCGGCCAGGCGCGTGGCATCGAAATGAAACTGATCCCCGCCAAAACCCAGCTCCAGGAACTCAAACCCGCTGTAGAAGGTATTCGCGAAATCGTGTTACGCCACAACGTGCATATGAAACTGGCCATCAAGAAAAGTGCCAAACCTTCCGAGTATCCGGCTTCACGTTTTGCGGAAGTCAAAAGCAAAGGCAGTTTCACATTTAATCTGGAAACAAATCAAGGTACGTTTAACGACGATGTTCGAGTCTTCCATCCGACCAGCCCCCAACATGCAGATACACTGGAATGTGATACCCTCCAACTGCAGTTCGTGCGGAAAGATGAAGAGGGGAACACTGTCAAAGACGTGGCACCTCAAACTGCCCACTCCAGTGGGAAACTGGATTTCGAAGAACTGGTAGCGACGGGTAAAAATGTGACTCTGACTTCGTCAGAAAACCAGTTTACCGGCACAATGACGCGGCTGGTCTATAACGAAGCGAAAAAGACCATCGTCCTGCAGGACCAGCAGGACGTGCGAATTTTTCAGCAATCATCAGAACTGAGATGCCCCGACATTACGATTCACCAGGATGAGGAAGGGCGACTGGAAACCGTACTCTGTAAAGGCATCGGCTTCATCAAGCAGCGTGATCCGGGCAGCGGCCAACTCATGATGGCAGCGCAGTGGGCTGAGTATATGAAAAAATCGATTGATCCGGAAACCAGCCTGGAAATGGTGGAACTGCAGAAAGACTGCATCGTCCGAAAACCGGATGCGGAATTTGCTTTGGCCGCGGATAAAATCCGCCTGTGGCTGAAAGGAGAACTGCCTTCAGTCAGACAGGCACAGAGCAGCAGGACGGCAGGCACTCAGAACGAGACCGATAATTCACAAAAAATGCAGAACAAGGTCAACCCGCACAAGATGATCGCAGAGCGGGATGTCGCCATTTACAGCCCCAAACTTCGCGGAAAAACAAAACGGCTTGAAGTCTGGGTTGATGAAGAAACAAAACCTCAGTCGGCACCCAACGCACCGATCGGTGTCCAGACGCCGCAAACTCCCGCATCCATTAAACACGCTGCTTTTTCTGTAGAAGATGCCCTGACTTTGCAGAGACAGAACACTGAGGCCCCGGCAGGTCGTGCAACCATTTCGAAAAACAGAAACTCGCGTCTGCCGGAAAAAAAACCGGAAGAGACACCCGAGCCGATCATGGTGGTCTCCGAGTTCATGAAAATTCGCATACAGAAAAATGAACTGGGTAAAGACGAAGTCTCAGAGATCTGGACCGAAGGAAACATCACCGTCAACCAGTTCAATGAAGAACAGGACCAGCCGCGGCACATCACGGGTAATCAGTTGCATATCCAGAACAACGGCAGCAATGATCAGATCCTGCATGTGATTGGCAACCCTGCCAAAATCAATGCACAGGGCTCCCAGATCGAAGGCGAACACATCTACCTGTATCGCCTGGCCAACCGGGCGGAAGTTCAGGGCAAAGGTTTGCTGCTGCTCCCGGTCCGCGGAGGGCAAAAGGCTGCTGGTGGATTACTCTCAGGGGCCGAAGGCATCTCGAACGAAAACAGTCTCGCGTCTCCCCTGGCTACCGACTCTGATTCCCAAGACAATCTGCTGGAGATTCACTGGGATCAGGAAATGATCTTTGATGGTCTGACCGCGAACTTTTTTGGAAAAGTCAGAACCAACCTGGGCGACAATCGACTGCGCTGCCAGGAGATGGAAGTCGTCCTGTCTGACCGGGTCTCCTTTACGGAAAAAAATCCCAGCGAACAGAAACCGGACGTGCACTTCATTACCTGTCGTGATGGAGTCGAAGTCGAAAGTAATGAATACCTCGACAACCGGCTGATCGGGATCCGCCGCGCCAGCTTCTGGCAGATGAACGTGGATCAGCAAACCGGGAACGCCGAGGCCCGGGGTCCCGGCTGGCTGGTTTTATGGCGGCGGGAAAATCCGGAAAAAAACGATTCTCAAACCAAGGTGTCCCAGGCCAATCTGCCTCAAAAAACCGAAAGCGACAGCTGGAATTATACACGCATCGACTTCAATGGAAAAATGGCCGGCAATGTTTCCCAGCGCAGCACGACCTTCGATGATCGCGTGCAGATTACCTACGGCGGCGTGAAACGGCCCCTGGATACCATCGACCGCGACAAGCTGCCCCCCGGTGCCGGTTCCATGCGCAGCAACAGTCTCAAACTGATTCAACATGATATCGAAGGACAGAAGAAGAAATCCATTTCCATGCTGGCGAAAGGCAACGCCGAAGTCGAAGGCAACACGCTGATCAAAAGCAAACAGACTCCCACCAGCCAGGAGTTCAGTGCCAGCGCGGACACCATCAGCTTTGATGAGTCGAAAGACCAGTACATGCTGCGTTCCTTTGGAAACCGCAAAGCCACCCTTCGCCGATTTTCCCATTCCGGGCAGAACCCGCAGCGGGTCGTTTCGCAACAGATTGATTTCTCGCCATCCCATGACCGGGTCACATTACACGGAGTAACCGAACTACAGGGACTGCCTTAGTCAATTCTATGCGAAATCAGAGATTATTTCTTTTTTCCTCCCACAAACTCATCTACAATCGAATAAGACTCTTTGCTTGCGAAAATCGTCCCTGGTGGACTTCAAACAAGGAACAACAGTGAACATGCCCGTCCTGCAGCAGCAACCACACCGGTACTCCTCCCTTTCCGGCTCCCCGAATCAGGGACAGGTTGAGGTGTCCGACTGGCATAGCCGTGTGTTCCGAGTGTTCTGTCTGCTGATGCTGACTGTGCTATCGTTATCGCTGTCGAATCGGGTGCAGGCACAAAATCCGCGCGCCCTGGATACGTATCAGAAACAATACCAGACCTTGCATACCGACTTTCGGGACAAGCTGATTCAACTGGCACAAAGCTGTCAGCGGGATCAGCAGCAGGCCGGCGTGCAGACGATCTCCGAGATCATTAAAGAAGTGCAGGAATTTGATCCGCAGGCCCATCCTCTGCCGCGCGAAGTCCAGCCCGACCTGCCTCCGAGTTTACCAGCAGCCGAACGTAACTGGCGGTTGAAGCTGCGGAATCTGCAGGAAGAACAGGCCAACGATCTGTTTGTCTTCTCCCGCAAAGTGCTGCATGCCGGCTTTCCCAGCTATGCCTACGATCTGATTCTGGAAACCGCCTACCACAACCCCGATCATCGCTCTGTGCGGCAGATTCTGGGTTACGTACGGAACGGTGATGAATGGGCGACCCCTTTCGAAAAAGAGATGCACGACAGAAAACAACAGTGGCATCCCCGGTTCGGCTGGTTACCCGCGTCGCATATCGCCCGCTATGAACAGGGCGAACGCTACGTCAACGGCCGCTGGAAATCCGCGGCACAGGAAGCCGAAATCAGGCGAGACTTCCGCAATGCGTGGGAAATCAAAACCGAACATTTCCTGATCAAAACCAACCACAGCCTGGAAATGGGAGTGAAACTGGCGACGGAAATGGAAGACTTTCATCGCTATTTCCACCAGACCTTCGCTGGCTTTTTCAACACACCCGAACAGTTTAAACAACTGTTTGAAGGTGCCCGCAATCCGTTTCAGCGTCGCAATAAAAACGATCAGCATGTGATGCATTACTACAGCACACGCGAGGAATATTTGCAGCGGCTTCAGAAAGACATTCCCCAGATTGCACTCACACACGGCATTTACCTGTTCGGCGATCGGATCTCTCACTTCTACCATCGCCCGGACGCAGAAGGTGACCTGGGAACACTGTACCATGAAGCCACTCACCAGCTGTTTTATGAAAGCAGCTTTCAAGGCAAGAACCACCAGGTCGGCGAGAAGAATCATTTCTGGGCCATCGAGGGAATCGCCTGCTACATGGAATCGTTTGAAAAGAACGGCAAAAAATCCCGGGCCGGGAACCCCCATCACATCCGCTTCAACGCCGCCCGTTATCGACTGCTGGAAGACGATTATTATGTCCCCCTCAATACATTTGCAGCGATGGGCCGCAATGCCTTTCAGACCAGTCCGAACATCAGTCCCAATTACAGCCAGGCGTCCGGGCTGTCTCATTTCTTCATGCATGCCTCACGCGGAGAATACCGGGATGCGTTTATCAACCAGTTGACTCAGCTTTACAGCGTCAATTCCCGGGTACGCAATAACCCACAGTCTCTCGAAGAATTGACCGGTTTCTCCTATACCGACCTGGATCGCCAGTACCGGGAATACTCGGCGAGCCTGCAGAAAGCCCTCAACGAACGCGCCTTGAGCCTGCAATCCCGCCCGTAATCAGGACTTGCATTAAACCAGGTTCACTGCGAACGGGTGGCGCCAACCCATATTCCGTACGCCCCTGGCATCAGTTCCTCCCGCCTGCTCCCAAAACCGCACACACGCTAATGTAAATACATTCTGTTATGTTAGTAATATTTACGGTTATATTTTCTTGCCTCAGTCTTCTTTAAACCACTACAATAAAGGGCTCACATTTAATTAATGAACAATAATTTAGTTTTACTTACATTCTCATCCTCATTTATTAAGGAAATGAACTAATGGCACTTACGTTCAAAAGCCGACCCAAGCGAGGTTTTACCCTCATCGAGTTGCTGGTGGTCATCGCGATCATCGCTATTCTGATTGCCCTATTATTGCCGGCCGTCCAGCAGGCCCGCGAAGCTGCTCGCAGATCAACATGCAAAAACAACATGAAACAACTGGGACTGGCAATGCACAACTACCACGATACCCACAGAGTCCTCCCTCCGGGAGATGTCAACGCAGGTGGATATGATTGTGCCTGGCTTGGTACTCAAGAAACCCGCAACCACACTGGTATGCTTTTTATACTCCCCTTTATCGATCAGGCCAATCTTTATAATCAGATTAATTTTTCAATGGCCACTGGCTCGGCTGATGGAAACGGACTCTGTACGGCTCCTGCCGCAGGAATTCAAACATCGGTTACCTCACGGCCGATCGTAGTCTTCGAATGTCCCAGTGATTCCTACTCGTCTGGGCCTCAATCGTATAGTTCAAATACGGCTTACACGCTGACCAGGGATTATCGCACAAGTTACGCTTTTGTTTACATCCGATATAATTCAGGTGGCCCTTATGAGACAGCATCAACAGTCAAAACCGCCTTCGGTCACAACGGCGCAGCCCGGATGCGTGACTTCAGCGATGGGACCAGCAATTCGGTATTAATGATGGAAACTCCCATGGAAAAACAGTCCTATATCCGCGGTCCCTTCTGGGCGACCTATGTGGCTACCGGACCTGTACTCGCCGCCCCCACTCGTAAAATCAATCAACCTTATTCTGCGACGGATTCCCGGGCTGAATACGGTTCTCCGGGCAGCGAGCACGTAGGGGGTTGTCATACCGTGCTGGGAGACGGCGCTGTGCGGTTCATCAGCGAGAATATTGATATCAATACGCTCCGGGCAATTCAAACCATCAATGGCGGTGAATTAGTCGGCGATTTCTAGAGCGACACATTTAACCAGTGCGTCGCTCAATCTGAGTTACCCGGACCAAATGGCCTGGGAGACGCTACAGTAAAACTGGGCACAGTCTAATATTAACAGAATGGTAAATGAGACCCATGTTGATGAATCATCTCAAGTTTTTTCAGGCACTTTCACTGTTTGCTGTCAGCCTGCTTGTCGGCTGCTCAGGGGGAGCCACGGATACTCCCGAATTAAGTCAGGTGACCGGTAAGATTACAATGGACGGCGCACCTCTCACAAAAGCCTCTATTACATTTCAACCTGTGTCGGGTTCCTCATCCGTGGGAATGACTGATGAAACCGGTGAATATGTGCTGGCTTATAACAGAAACACAAACGGTGCCGTTCCTGGCAAACATACAGTACGCATCAGTAAGCGGGGTGAAGCTGGTTCGCCGAACGATACTGAAGACCAGGTCCCGGTCCAGTTCAATCGAGACTCAAAACTTACTGCCGAAGTGAAACCGGGAGAAAATACGATCAATTTCGATTTGGATTCGAAAGCGAAATAACCGACCACAGTCTGATTTCGCTTTGACGGAATTCACAGAAAACAAGCACGACAGGTTCTGCTCTCAGGAGTAGAACCTGTTTTTTTACGCTCCCTGGATCTGTCCCGGCAGACTTTCATTCTGGACCGGAGCCACGCCCCCCGGTAGGATGAATGTGTCTCGTTGTTCTGTCCTGCATTCCTTTAACACTGAGATCTTCGTGATGCAGCCTGCTCGCCATCCGAAATCCGATTCACAAACCGGCACACCGCACGTCCGTCATCCCTGGCTGTTTCGCGGAGCGGCAATCCTGCTGGGACTGTCGTTGCTCGTATGCCTGGAATTCGCACTGCGGCTGGGGGGCGTACATCCTCTGCCCGACAGCCGGGACCCCTATATTTCTTTCCGTTCCAATGCCACACTCTTTATCAGGGATTCCTCCGGGACGAATTATCAGACCGCCCCGGAACGAATTGATTTCTTTCGCCCGCAATCATTCCCGGTCAGCAAGCCCTCTGATACGTTTCGCGTCTTTGTGCTGGGTGGCTCAACCGTACAGGGACGACCTTACGCCGTCGAAACTTCGTTTACGACCTGGTTGAAATTCAATCTGCAGGCAGCAGAAACAGAGCGACACATCGAAGTCATCAACTGTGGTGGCGTCTCCTATGCCAGCTACCGCCTGGTTCCCATTCTGCGCGAAACACTGCAGTACCAGCCGGATCTGTTCATCGTCTATACCGGCCATAATGAATTTCTGGAAGAACGTACTTACGGTGATCTCAAACAGAGTTCCTCAATTTCTTTAGCCGCACAAAAATCCCTGCGGGATCTGCGCATCGCAGCGTTCATGCAGCGTTTCCTGCCGGGCATCCGCGAGGAACACGGGAGCTCTCCCAAAACAGTCCTGTCAGCCGACGTGAATGCCCGACTCGATTTTCGCAAAGGCCTGGAAAGTTATCAGCGCGACCTCGACCAGCGTCGCGATATAGCAAGTCATTTTGAATACAACATTCGACAGATGATTTTACTCGCCAGGCAGGCAGATGTGCCGCTGGTGCTCGTTAATCCGGTCTCGAATCTCAAAAACTGTCCCCCGTTTAAATGTGAATTTGAAGACGGACTGTCACCGGAACAGCAGGACCAGCTCATCTCGCTATGGAAAGCAGCCAATAACTGCGACTGGAATCAGGCTGAACGGAAAATGCAGTTGTGGGAAGCAGCCTTGCAGATTGATCAACAACACGCGGGCCTGCTCTACAGCGTGGGAAAGACCTGCGAACATCAGCAGCGTTATTCGGAAGCGAAAACCTGGCTGATTAAAGCCAAAGAAGAAGACATCTGCCCGCTGCGGATCCTGGAGCCGATGCATGACTCGTTGTTTGATCTCGCGCAGGAATACCAGGTGCCCCTGGTGGATATCCGCAATCTGGTTGAGCAGCAGACACCGGATGGAATTCCGGGAAGTGAATGGCTCGTGGATCATGTTCATCCCAGCATCGAGGGACATCAATTGATTGCCAATGCGCTCTATGAAAAACTGGTCGCGTTACGACTCTTCCCGCAACCGGCAGACTGGCAATCGAAGCGGGATCAACTGTGGCGGGAACATTTAAGTTCGCTATCGGAAGAATATTTCCTCCGCGGCGCGCTGCGCAGCAAAAGACTGGAAGGCTGGAGCCGAGGACGCAGTCAGAAAATCCCTCCCGACTCGAAACAAGACGCAATCCAATAACAGTCCAGTCTTCTTCTGTTTCATTAGACTTATTAATTAAATTGCGGTTTGTACAAACTCTCAAGTAAACCGCTCTCTCTTCGAAAACAACAAACCGTATACAAGTCAGAGTTTACGGGAACAGACAGTCTGCAGCTTCTTTGCAGGCCGGTTTAGGACCATGTTTTGATTATGGTTCTGCAAACCGGCAGACTTGATCTACTTTTCCCCGATGTATAGGATTTGACGAAACCTCATAGTATGTCCCCGCCAGATCAGGTTATGTAATCATTATTGAAAAATAACCTCTTTCGTCCGTGTTCACTTTCTGAACATGCTCTTTATGCTTCCATACATTTTACTGGAAAAGCCATGACAAGCGCACCATCATCATCCACCAGACGAGGCTTTACACTCATTGAATTGCTGGTCGTGATTGCGATTATCGCGATCCTGATTGCATTACTGTTACCTGCCGTTCAACAGGCCCGGGAAGCTGCCCGCCGCAGCACCTGCAAAAACAATCTGAAACAGGTTGGTCTGGCATTACACAACTATCATGAGACACATAGCGTTTTTCCTCCTGGAGGACTCGGCAGCCATGGTCCGACAGCCTGGATCCATATTCTGCCTTTTGCTGATCAGGCAAACGTCTATAACCAACTGGTCTTTGAAGGAACCTACTTCTGGTTTGGAGGCGCATTAAGTGTGCCCAACTCTCCCGCCATCAATGACACCAAACCTCCTTACATGGCCTGCCCTTCGAGCGCACTGCCACAAAGCGTCAACGCATCCACAAGTGGTACCGAGACCAGCGTATTCATCTCATCCTATATTCTGATTTCCGGTGCAACCGGCATTAATGAGATTCAGGATGACTCCTATTCCAAAGCTGGTTTCAGTAATAAAGGCATCCGTTCTAACGGTGGTTCCTTTACCTTCAGAAAATCATTCCGTATTCGTGATTTCCTGGATGGAACATCCAATGTAGCGATGGTCGGAGAACAGTCGGGCTGGGGAACGAACGCCAGTGGCGCGCAGACCGATATTCGCTCTGCTTTTGCCAGTGGTGCCTGGATGAGCCCCAACACACCCATTGATCACGATCCCCGCTGTTACAATACAACCACGCTCCGCTATCCCATCGGTTACCAGAACACGGGAACGGGAATCGGTAACGACGCCTGTAACAACCCGATCCAGTCACAACACGTGGGCGGGGCGCACATGCTGCTCGGAGATGGCGCCGTCCGGTTTGTCTCTGCCAACGCGGACTTCAATACCATTCGCTATCTCTGCAGTCGTGCAGACGGAAATGTACTCGGCGAATTTTAATTTTTGATTGTCCCTTGAACTGAAATCGTGAAATTGCATGTGGTGTTCTCTCTACACGGGGATCACCACATCTTTTTTGAGCTAGACATATCCTCCTGGAATCGAATCAATGAAATCGCTTGCCCCCATTTTTTTCACTCCCCTGGTTATGTTATGCATCCCTCTACTCTTTAGCGGCTGCCAGGGTTCCACGACCGATTTTGGTCCGACCGGAGCGTTATCAGGAAAAGTGACTTACCAGGGTGAACCGGTCAAAGAAGGTCTCGTGCAGTTCAATAATGCGGAGAAAGGGTTTGGCGGTCAGGCGGTAATCAATGAAGATGGAACCTATACCGTCACCAATGATTCCGGAGGGCTGGTCCTGGGAACCTATCAGGTCAGTGTGGTGCCTCCCACAATTGAAAAATCGTTTGGCCCCGACACACCTGCTTCCGAAGTTCTGAAGGAGATGCCCAATATTCCGCAAAAGTACCACTACCCCAAAACCAGTGGGTTGAGCGTCGAAATCAAACAGGGTGACAACACCTACGACATCGACATGCAATAGTGCATTCTTGTCACTGGTCCCGGTTCAAGAAATCGAACCGATTCACACGCTCATCGCATCTGCTGATCTGGCCTGCTGTTTATTGCAGAAAAAGGATACAAATCTGACGCATACTCTGATTGATTCGAGTCGGCTGCTACTCTATGATCGAAGATCAACGTCTGTTTCAATGACGTTGATCTTGTCTGCCATGAATCTGATCTGTGACGCCGCTCAACATGAAAGAGACTCCTGATGAGACAACGCTGGATTTTCACATTCCTGGGGCTGATCTTCCTGATCGCCGGGCAGCAGGCACAAAGTGAAACAGGGACGGCTCCGTTTGTCGCCGGCTTTGATCGCTTCGCCCGCCATGACGAGCTGGAGTCACAAACGGGAGGTCAGCTGCTGATCAGCGAACTGAGTTGCGTCGCCTGTCATCCCTCCGAACGCTCTGAACTGCAACCCAAACGCGGCTCCCGCTTGACGGGAGCCGGCAATCATTTGCAGCAGCAATGGATGCGCGAATTCCTCACTTCGCCGCAAACCACCAAAGCAGGCACCACGATGCCGGATGTGCTGCATGGTTTGTCTGCGGAAAATAAACAGCAGGCGATTACCGCATTGACTGCGTTTCTCACAGCGCAAGAGTCTGATTATCCTGTGATCAAAGCGACCGGCGCCAATCCGGTGCCGCATCAATTCTGGAAGAAAGGCAACGTCACACAGGGTCAGGAACTGTATCACAAACTCGGTTGTGTGGCCTGCCATGCGCCCGATGAATCGTATGAGCCGGGGGAGACTAAAATTTCCCCCACCGATAAGATGCTCGCGCAGCTCGATCCCGAAGACATTAAAGAACTGGGACTGGCCGCCGCCATGCGACCGGTGAATTCCGTTCCCCACGGCAACCTGCCAGCGAAATACACGGCAAAAGCGTTAACGTTTTTTCTGCTCAATCCCGAACAGACACGCCCCGCCGGTCGCATGCCGCAGCTCAAGCTCAAGGCAGTCGAAGCAGCCGACATCGCCGCCTACCTGCTGCGAGATCAGACACATTCACAGCCTGTTGAAGAAAGCGCTCGCACTGCAGATTTAGTCGCCCGGGGACAGCAACTGTTTGTCGAATTGAAGTGTGTGAACTGCCATGATGTCAACCATCTGAAGCCCAAACAGTTTGCTCAACCGCTGGTAAAATTAAACGCAGCCGCTGCGACCAGTTGCCTGCATGCTGCCCAGAAAAACATGCCCGCGTATCCTCTGGACAGTCAGCAACAGACGGCGATCGAGCAGGCTCTCAACGGTCTACGCGATCAGAAACCATCAACGCCTCAACAGCAGCTCGATTTTCAGCTACTGCAGCTCAACTGTTATGCCTGTCATGAACGGGATAAACGCGGCGGCGTAGGCATTAACCGCAAACCTTACTTTGAAACCGCCGCACAAGTCGACCTGGGTGATGAAGGCCGCATTCCTCCCACGCTGACGGGGATCGGCTTTAAACTGCAGAAGAAATGGCTGTCGAAAGTCCTGAATGGATCGGGCGACATCCGCTTTCATATGCAGGCCCGCATGCCCGTCTTTCCCAAACAACAGGTCTCTGCGTTGCCCACCGCTTTTGAAAAAGTCGATGGCAAAACGCAGCTGCCTGATACCAGAGTCTTCCCCGAGCATCACAAACTGGCGTCATCTGGTCGCATCATGCTGGAGACCGGCTGCATCCAGTGTCATCCGATCCGTGGTGAAAGCATGCCGGGCGTGGTTGGCACCGATCTGGGAGATGTCACCAACCGCGTGCATCCCGCCTGGTTCCATGCCTTTCTGCTGGACCCCGCTTCTTTAAAACCACGTACCCGCATGCCCACATTTTTTCCGGATGGCAAGAGCCAGAACAAGGGGCTGCTTGCAGGCAACGTGGATCAGCAGATCGCCGCACTCTGGGGTTACCTGAAAGCGGGATCCAGACAGCCACTGCCTGAGAAAATCCTGGAAGCAAAATCCAAAAACTACGAACTGGTTCCCGACAAACGTCCGATTGTCCTGCGCACGTTCATGCAGGAGGCGGGCACGCATGCCATCGCCGTGGGTCTGCCGCAGAAGGTCCATTTCGCCTTTGATGCCGAACAGGTCCGACCGGCGCTCGCCTGGAAAGGACGCTTCCTCGATGCCCAGGGAACCTGGTTCATCCGCTTCGCGCCCCCTGCCGACCCGCTGGGCAGTAAAGCGGTGCTGTTTCCCCCGGGCGCATCAGTAGCGAATTTGAAAAATGATCAGCAACCGTGGCCCGTCTATTCCCCGGAAGCGCATGAACCACAGTTTCGTGGTTATCGCGTCGATGCGAATGGGATTCCCACTTTCCTGTATCGCTGCGGAAACGTTGACATTGAAGACCGGTTCGAAGCCACCGACAAACAGACTCTCAAGCGCCGGCTGACCATCACAGGCAACCAGAAATCCAGCGATTCAGAGATACTCTGGTTGCGCGGCCTGGCAGGCAAAACTCTGAAGCAACTGAATCCGACGACCATGCAAAATCAGGCAGGGCTCCAGGTTTCGGTCTCGCCTGAACTGGCCAAAGCCGGCCTGCTTCGCAAACACGACAATCAGTCTGACTGGATCTTCCCGGTTCCAAAAGCAGAACAGACCACGATCGAGGTGACCTACCAATGGTAAAACACGCACTCCTGTTTTCATTGACGCTACTCTTCATCACGTTTGTCGGCAGCGCTGGTGACAGCCAGTCCGTTTTCGCAGAGAGCGAAGAGGACTATTACCGACTCGTGTCGATCATGACGCCCAAAGCGCAAACCGAATCACGGGCCGCCAACTGGAAGCCCGCGCCCGGTGACCTGGTGCTGGAAGTCAGCGGCATCGCAGTCCTCGATGATCATCGCATCGCGGTTGCCATTCGCAAGGGCGAGATCTGGATCATGGATGGCGTGTATGAAGAGCCTCCCAGAAATGTGACTTACAAACGCTTCGCGACGGCCCTGCATGAACCGCTGGGTCTGATCTGGAAAGACGGCGCATTCTACACCGTCCAACGCAGCGAACTGACCCGCATCCGCGATACCAACGGTGACGACATCGCCGATGAATACCTGACCGTTGCCAAAGGCTGGGGCGTGACCGGCCATTACCATGAATATGCCTACGGCCCCGTATTGGATCACGAGGGAAACCTGTGGCTCACGTTGAATATTGGACTGGGCCTGAAGAAAGAACACAAATCGCGGGCCGTCACCGACCCGACGCTGGGCTTTTCCCAGGGACGCTGGCGCGGCTGGGGCATGAAGTGCACACCTGAGGGCGAACTGATTCCTGTCTGTGCGGGCATGCGGTCCCCTGCCGGACTGGGTGTGAACCGCGCCGGCGATGTATTCTACACCGATCAGCAGGGAAACTGGGTCGCCACCAATTCACTGCATCATATGCGCGAAGGCGCATTCTTCCATCACGTCGAAGCACTCGCGTCAATGAATCTTCCCGGTTCTCCCGTCAAGGGAATCAAAGAAATCCCCAATGGGCTGCCTTTCCCGGAAGCCCTGAAACGCATGCCGCAACTCAAGCCACCTGCCGTCTGGTTCCCCTATAAAAAAGCCGGTCAGTCGGCAACCGATATTATGCTCGATGACAGCGGCGGAAAGTTTGGTCCCTTTGACGGCCAGTTTTTTGTCGGTGAATTTACACAGGCTTCTATTCAGCGCGTCTTCCTCGAAAAAGTGGACGGCGAATACCAGGGAGCCTGCTTCCCCTTTCGGAGTGGCTTCGCGTCCGCGGTACTCCGCATGAATCAGGGAACCGATGGCAGTATGTTTGTCGGACTGACCAATCGGGGCTGGAGCAGTCTGGGCACTGCCTCCTATGGTCTGCAGCGGCTGGTCTGGACGAAAAAAATGCCGTTCGAAATCAAAGAGATGCGGGCGCAACCCGAAGGATTTGAACTGGTCTTTACCAAACCGGTCGACCGCAAGTCAGCCGCCGATCCCGATTCTTACAAGCTGCAGAGCTATACCTACACCTATCACTCTTCCTACGGCAGTGACGAAATTCTGCCTCGCAACCTGGAGATTGAAGAGATCACGGTTTCAGAAGATGGTTTGAAAGCGCAGCTCAAAGTGAAAGGCCTGCGCGAACTCTATGTTCACGAACTGAATGCGACAGGAGTGAAAAGCCGGGACGGTCAGTCGCTGCTGCATCCCGAGGCTTATTACACACTGAATCGTATTCCGAAGAAGTAATCTGTAGCCAGGTATGCTGTAGCGCCTCCAGGTCCATTTGGACCGAATATCATAGTACGAGAGGCCCTATGGTGATGCGTATTGCGCTCTCGGTTCGGCAGCTTCAATTCAGAAAGCCGCGTTCGCGCAGTTCCTGGATATTGCCCGGCGCACTCTCCCAGACCCGCTCGGCGGCATAACGCATCACGGCGATGCCTCCCATGCCGGGAGGCGCACTGAGTATCGCCACGTGCTCTTCCTCTTCATCATCCAGCTGGCGATTCAGTTTGGCAACCGCTTCTTCAATGCTGTCACTCACAATCCGCTCGGGGCCACTGGTATTGGCAAATTTCAGATTCGAAAAGCCGGCAGTCCGCGATAGCAGAAACGCGGCCAGGTCGGCCTCTGCCTGCTCTTCAAAGAAATTACGAAATTCCGGCTCCATGCGATCGGGGGTAATGATCATCGGGCGGGTGATACTGACTTCGCCTTTACGGATCGTGACCGTCGACCCGCTCTCTGCGGCACCACAGACCAGAAAATAGGGCAGTTTCTGGTCGCCGAAGGTAAATAAAGAGAAAGGGACCGGGCGTTCAATCCGCACGGAAGTCCAGATTTCGAAGAAACGCTGTTCATCGAACTCGTGTGAAAAATTCATCAGGTTCCAGCCGGGTTGAATAGGAAAGCGGCGATTAAAACGCTTCTGATCAGCGCGGATCATTAACTCAGTTTTTTCAGTTTACTGACACGTCCGATAGAAACCCATTCGGTCACAAACAGGTTGCCTGTCTGGTCGAAACAGGCATCGTGCGGGTGAACGAACCGACCGGCCTGCCAGGTTTCAGGCTGGGTACGCACTTTAAAGCCATCCAGAACTTTGTTCGTCCAGTCCTGATCGTATCCCAGATGCGTGATGACTTTATTCTGCTTGTCAAACAAGGTCACCCGTGCGTGCAGGTCAGAGACGACCATGATATCACCCTGAATATCTATATCGGCCGGAAAGCTGACCGCATTGACAAAACCAAGATGGTTTCCCTCGAGCGAGAAGTACTGCAGACGATGATTGGCCCGGTCGCAGACGGCAATTTTCGGCGTACCATCGCGTTCATCCAGCCACATCCCGTGTGGCGTTTTCAGCTTGCCAGGCTCGGTTCCACTTCCGCCCCAAAAGAATTCGGGTTTCCCCTCTTTTGTGTATTTGTGAATATAGTGAGAACCATAGCCATCGCCGACATAAAACCCGCCGTCGGGAGCAAAGGCAATGTTCGTGGGACTGTAACGCTGCTTCGTATCTTTGTAAGGCTCAGGATTTTCTGGTCGACCGATCGTCCACACGACTTCACCAGTCAGACTGGTTTTTGACACAACGCCATGCTTTGTATCGGAGAGATACAAAAACTCGTCGCTGCCTTCTTTGCGAACGTCAATGCCGTGCCCGCCGCCATGATATTCTTTTCCGAATGAACGGACAAATTTACCGGCGGGGTCGAAGACTACAATCGCATCCATCGGGGTTTTGGATTTCGAACGATGCTTGATATATACCAGGCCCGCCGAATCAACACACACGCCATGCGTTTCGCCCCACTGGATATGTTTGGGAACATCGCCCCAGTTATGGATCGCTTCATACTGAAATGCCCCTTCGCCCAGGATGGGAGGCTTGGTGCCTGCTTTGTCTTCCGCGCCCAGGATGGCAGGTGCAAAAAAACTGCCTGCGACAGCCGCGCCGGCGACTTTGAGGAAGGAACGACGGGAATCGGTCTGAGGTGAGTTCAAGGCTGAGCGCTGATCCATAAAAACTGATACCTGGCAACAAAAGTTCGTGTCAATCTGTGGCTTTCTCCATGCGAGAAAAACATACTCCTGTTCGATCTTAACGCGCACATTCACCGCTTCTCAATTGAGGATGCCAAAAAATAGGGTATTCTGACAATGTTCTCCGTAGATCCCTGACTCGTTTCACGTACAACAGGCAGAGTCTCTTCAATTAAGATGGTTATCTTCCGGCAGATGTGGTATGAGAGGCTCACAGCGATAAATAACGTTTATCCTGACTGTTACAGACTTTAACTTCATCCATTCCTGCTGATTTCCTCTGAGAAGGAAGGGAATACAATGCATGTCACCAGCACGATTCCCCTTTTGTTCACCATCGTGTCACTGTTTTTGCAGCAGCCACTGCGCGCCGCCGATGACAATTCGACAGACAGATCCGAATTGCAGATTGATTCCGTACTGGTCAGCCTGATTGAAGAAGTCGAAGTCCCTGCCCGGGAAGTCGGCCAGCTGAATATGATCAAAGTCAAAGAGGGTATGACGGTCGAGAAAGGGGCCGTGCTGGCACAGATCGAAGATTCCGAGGCGATGCTCCTGTTACAGCAGGCCAAACTGGAATACGAAATGGCACACCTTAAAGCCGCCAATGACGTCGATCTCCGGTTTGCCCGCAAAGCTCATGAAGTCGCCAACGCAGAACTGCAGCGAGCCGAAGATTCGATCAAAAAATATCCCAAAAGTATTTCCAAAACCGAACTGGATCGGCTGAAGCTCACCTCGGAAAAATCGGAACTGGAAATCGAACAGGCTGCCGAAGAACGCAAGACGACTCAACTGGAAGCCAGCCTGAAACGAAACGCCGAACAGATTGCCTCGCTGGCGGTGCAGCGGCGAAAAGTGGTCTCGCCGATCAACGGCATGGTGGTGCAGATATTGATCCGCAACGGTGAATGGGTGCGCCCCGGTGATACCGTCCTGCGTATTTTAAGGCTGGATCGACTGCGGGCTGAAGGACTGATCAATGCGTCGCGTCTGCAGGAACAGGATCTGAAGGATCGCCCGGTCACACTGGTGGTCAATCCGGGTACGAAACAGTCGATGGAATTCCAGGGAAAAATCTCGTTTGTCAGCCCTGAGATTAATCCGGTCAATAACCAGACCCGCGTCTGGGCGGAGATTGAAAACCCGGACCTCAAACTGAAACCGGGCATGCGGGCTTCCTTGATCATTAAATAAACCCGTGCGATTCAGAAAGCGACTCCAGCCACCATGTCGTTCGGTCCTCAAGACTTTTCGAACCAGCCCCTGCGACTGAGAATGCGGGCCGACCTGCATGTGCAACCGCTGCAGTTTGGGGGAAAAAAATACTGGGGCATCAAAGACCCGATTTCCCTGCAGTATTACCAGTTGCGCGACGAAGAATATTTCATACTGCAGCAGTTGGATGGACGGGCTTCCTTTGATGTCATCCGGAAAAACTACGAACAACGCTTCCTGCCCCAGAAACTGCAGGCTGCGCACCTGCAGGGATTTCTCTCGCGACTGCATCAGTCCGGCCTGGTCATTGCGGACGCCTTTGGTCAGGGGGAAATTCTGCTGGACCGTCAACTGCAGAAACAGCAGCAGTCACGGCGGGCACGCTGGATGAATCCGCTGGCGATCCGCTTTCGCGGTATCGATCCACATCGCCTGTTGAACTGGCTGCAACCCTGGACGGCGTTCTGCTTTACCCCGCTGTTTCTGCTGGCGGCATTGCTGTTGATGGGGTCGGCGGTCACGTTGATCCTGACTCACCTGGACGCGGTCATCGCTCAGCTTCCCGACTTTGCTGCCTTCTTCGAAGCCCGCAATCTGATACTGCTGGGCTGCAGTCTGGCGCTGGTCAAAATCGTGCACGAACTGGGGCATGCGCTCGCCTGTAAACAGCTGGGAGGCGAGTGCCGGGAAATGGGTGTGATGCTGCTGGCGTTCATCCCCTGCCTGTATGTGAATGTCAGCGATGCCTGGACCATGCGCGACAAGTGGCACCGGATCATCGTGAGTTCTGCCGGCATCTTCGTGGAACTGGTGATCTCTGCGGTCTGTGTTTTTCTCTGGTGGTTTACTTATCCCGGGCTGCTGCATGCGCTCTGTCTGAATATTGTGGTGGTCTGTTCGGTGAATACGCTGCTGCTGAACGGAAACCCGCTGCTTCGCTATGATGGCTATTATATTCTGCTCGATCTGCTGGAAGTTCCCAACCTGCGACAGCGGGCACAGACCATCGTTTCCAACCGGCTGCATCACTGGTTTTTCGGGCACAAAGCCGAAACCCTGCTCAAGGAGCCTCGCAGGCTGAGACGTTTTCTGTTCTGGTATGGCATCGCCTCGGTGATTTATCGCTGGTTTATTGTATTCGCGATTCTGACCGTCTGTTATTATGTCCTGGAACCTTATGGCCTGGAAATTATCGCACAGGTCATGGGGGCCTTTGTCCTGCTGGGAATGTTAATCGTGCCTGTGAAAGCTGCTGCCGTTGAAATCCAGACCTTTTCCAAAGCAGGCCAGATCCAATGGCGACGGTTTATCATTCGCGCCGCCTGTGTGCTGCTGTTCCTCGCGGGACTGCTGTTGATTCCTCTGCCTCACCGGGTTACGGCTCCCGCGCTGATCGAACTCCAAAATGCCAAACATGTTTACGTCACTGCCCCCGGTTTTCTCCAGTCGATCACAGTCCCGCAGACCTTGATTGAGCAGGGTGCAGTGATCGCTGAACTGTCCAATGAAAAAATCAAACAGGACATCCTCAAACTGACCGGGCAGATCAGCGAACAGGAGATTCGCATTTCCACACTCGAACGCCGCCAGTTGGATGATCCTGAAGCAGCGCAGGAACTCCCCACTGCGCAGGAACAACTGCTTGATCTCAAAGACCAGTTGCAGCAGCGACAGACCGACCAGCGTCGGCTCATACTCAAAGCGCCTCTCACGGGAACCCTGATTCCGGCGCCACGCAAGACTGCCACCCCCGAGGCAGGGGAACTGCCCCTCTGGACCGGCTCCCCCTTTGATGCGGAGAACCGGAACTGCTTTCTGGATCGGGGTACCTGGCTGTGCTCGCTCGGCAATCCCGATCAGTTACAGGCGCGATTGATCGTCGACCAGGAACACGTCGAATTTGTTCAGACTGGTCAGAGTGTGCGCATCCTGCTGGATGAATACCCGGGCGAGGTCTTAGCGGGCACGATCCAGGAAATCGCCGAAATTGATCTGGATGATCTGCATCCGAATCTGATGCACCGGGACGAACTCACCACCGAAGTCGATGCCTCCGGGAAACAGCAGCTCAGCAGTACCTCTTATCTGGCACTGGTCACGCTGGAAACACCGGTTGAACAGCCCCTGATTCACTCGACCGGGCAGGCCAAAATTGCAGTCCCCCCGGAATCGCTGGGAAAAAAACTGTATCGCCAGCTGCGAAAGACCATACGCCTCTTCCAATAAATATTATCGCACATGCCGCAAACATCCCAGTTTCACATTCTGGTGAGATAGAGAATCAACGTTGGCAGATTGCCTCAGTATTGCTAAACTTCCGCGATTCAAATACTGCAGCTAATCGATTAATAAAACGGTATCCCATTTTTTCAGCAGACGGTGGCAAGGAGGCTTCCCGATGACCGATTCCAATATGAATCCCTCTTCGACTTTGAACATTGTGGTTCTCTCAGGTGGAGAATCGGCTGAGAGTCAGATCAGCCTCAAAAGTGGTGAGACGGTCGCGCGGTCTCTGTCAGCGCGGGGGCATCAGGTAAAAATCGTCGACCCTTCCCTGGTAGACCTCGACAGTTTTGACTGGACCGGCTGCGACGTTGTGTTCATCGCCTTACATGGAACATACGGGGAAGATGGCACAATTCAATCCACGCTGGATCGACTGGGCATCCCCTATTCCGGCTGTGACGCCGCAACTTCGAAACTGGCGTTCAGCAAATCGGCTTCGAAAGAACGCTTTATTCAACACAATGTAAACACACCCTCTTACGTGCTGATTCATGAATCAGACGACGCCGGTCGCATTGAACAGCATGCCCGCAGCATGGGTTATCCCCTGGTCGTAAAACCCGATGCCCAGGGTTCCAGCCTGGGTGTGACGATCGTGAAAACTCCCGAAGAGTTGCCACAGGCCCTGACCCGGTGTTTCCATTACGATTCGTTCGGCATTCTGGAATCAGCGATCAAAGGAACCGAATGGACCGTCACGGTGGTCGATGATCAGGTTCTGCCTCTGATACAGATTCGGACCCCTCACGAGTTTTTTGACTATGAAGCCAAGTACACTGAAGATTCAACAGAATACCTGTTTGACTTCGATCTGCCGACCAATGTGATACAGTCCATTATCAAGACAGGTGCGAATGCCTGTACCGCGCTGGGCACAACCGGAATTGTACGCGTCGATCTGCTGGTGGACCGTTTCCAGCAACCCTGGGTTCTGGAAATAAACACCATTCCGGGCTTTACCGATCACAGCCTGGTACCGAAAGCAGCCGCACGTGCGGGGATCGATTTTGGTGAACTGTGCGAGCAGGCGCTGGTCAACTGCCTGAAAAAAGCCACTGCCCGCCCGCAAAATTGATAAAGTTTCACCAGTCGGCCTGATTCACTGAGGAATCCCCTGTTTTTCAGTGAGCGTCGCAACACAAAGTACTTCAAGTTGCGATAATCATAATACAGAGACCGTGCGCAGATGCCCTCAAGCTGAGCCCCACCAGCCTGCCGCATCGACGGGCGTCTGTTCTTCTGGAACGCATCACAATTAATCATAGGCATCTCCCAACCTGTCATACTCGGCCCAGACAACCTGGGAGACGCTACAGTAAAACGGAATTCCGTCTACCCCGATCCACTGCGATTCGCAGCCCGATGATTTGTCAAAGGTCAACGATAAACCAGAGCACATGAGTCGAAAAACCAGCAAAAAACGACCTGCCAAAAAGAAGGTCGAAGTGGTCGAAGAAGAGGACACAGGGGAAGAATCACCTTCCCTGTTCAGCCCTTCGTCATTGATCCGCCTGCTCTTTCGCCCCAAAGTTCTTTTGATACTGGCGGTGGCGGTAACCGGTCTGTTCTTCTTTCAGAAAGTGAAGCAGCAGATTCCCGATCTGTCCCAGCGCGAAGAGTACCAGATCGAAACCAAAGAGCTCTCGCTGCAGCCGTCACCCCCGCATTATGTGCCGATCGACATTGTCGACCAGGTCATCAAACGCAGCAAATTGCCTGCGCAGGTCTCCCTGCTTGACCAGGGGCTGGTGCTCAAAATCGCCGACGCATTTCAGCAACATCCCTGGGTGGAGAAAGTCATTTCGGTTCGTAAAACGAACACGGTGGAAGTCGAAATCCAGTTTCGCAAACCCGCTGCCATGGTCGAACTGAAACAGGGCCTGTTTCCCGTGGATAATGCGGGAGTCCTGTTACCGCCCGAAGATTTTTCGGTCTCCGATGCCCGCCGTTTCCCGATCATTACCGGCGTCAGCTCAATCCCTGCTGGCCTTGCGGGAACATCGTGGGGCGATTTATCCGTCACCGGCGCTGCCCAACTGGCAGAAGCACTGGGACCACACTGGAAAGAGCTGGAGATCGTCTCTATCGAAGTGCCGCCTCGCGTGGCCGCGGATGTCACACTGGATGATCTGATCTATCGCCTGATCACTGCCGGCGGTTCGGAAATTGTCTGGGGCCGCTCGCCGAAAAGCCAGCGGCGTGGAGAATTACGCGTCGATCAGAAAATCGGCAAGCTGGAAAAATACTATCGTGATTACGGCGG
>NZ_CAXAVM010000096.1:0-26095 GCF_963972345.1 uncultured Gimesia sp.
CGTGTGATGGTGAATCGGATCTGGAAACATCTGTTTGGAAACGGACTGGTCCGCAGCGTCGATAACTTCGGTCACCTGGGCGAGCAGCCTACGCATCCGGAACTGCTGGACTACCTGGCACAGCGGTTCGTGGCGGAAGGCTGGTCGATAAAGACGTTGATCCGTGAGATCATGGTCAGCAATACCTATCGCCTGAGTTCCGACTTCAGCGCAGAACGTTACCAGAAAGATCCAGGCAACCACCTGGTGTGGCGGATGAATCGTCGGCGGCTGTCAGCAGAAAAAATCCGTGATGCCGTCCTCTCGATTTCAGGCAAACTCAATCTGCAGCAGGGAGGCTCTTCGGTAGCCCATTATCCAGAGCAGGCCATCAGCCCGAACCGGAATAAGAAGGTGGAGCAGAATCCGTCCGAATTTCGGCGCAGTATTTACCTGCCGATCGTACGGGGCAATGTGCCGGCAGCGTTGACCGTGTTTGATTTCCCGGCTCCGGAAATGCTGGTGGGCAACCGTCCGACGACGACCGTGCCTGCCCAGGCGCTGTTTATGATGAACAGCCCGTTCGTGGTTTCGCAGGCGGAGCAGACCGCGTCAAAACTGTTAACAGACTCAAAACAGAGTGATCGCCAGCGTGTCTCAGAATTGTACCTGGCCTGCCTGGGCCGGGAAGCGACGACAGCCGAGCAGTCCGAAGCGGTGCAGTATATCGATGCTCTCAAGCAGCAGAATGGGAAAGAGAATTCTGACGCGAAAGTGGCGGAGCAAAAAGCGTGGGCCTCGTATTGCCAGATCCTGTTTGCGTCGACCGAATTTCGCTTTCTGAACTGAATTTCAGCGTGAATCTCCGTATTCATGTGACTTTGAATAAAGATTGATCTGTTATGGAAGCTCGCAATTTTTCACGACGTCAGATGTTAAAATCCTCGGCTTGCGGCTTTGGCTACATGGCGCTGGCCGGTTTGAGCGCGGAAGCTGCGTTGAAATCACAGTCACCGTTGATGTCAAAGACACCGCACTTTGAACCGCGGGCCAAACGGGTGATCTTCCTGTTTATGCACGGCGGCCCGAGTCATGTGGATACCTTTGATTACAAACCCCGTCTGAATAAAGAAGATGGTCAGCGACTGCCGTTCAAGGCGGCAAAGAACATTGAGAAGTCGTCCCAGGAAAACCTGCGGCTGATGAAATCTCCCTGGAAGTTCAAGCAGCGGGGCGAGAGCGGACTGTGGATTTCAGAGTTGTTTGACAATGTCGCCGAACACGCCGATGATCTGTGCGTCATTAATTCGATGCACACGAATGGTCAGTCGCATGGTCAGGCAGTGATGAAACTGCATACCGGTTCGGACAGCCTGGTGCGGCCTTCTGTCGGTTCGTGGATGGTGTATGGTCTGGGAACCGAGAACAATAATCTGCCCGGCTTCATTTCGATCTGTCCTTCGCGGGGACATGGGGGCGTGCGAAATTACGGCAGCGCGTTTTTGCCCGCCGTCTACCAGGGAACTGCCATTGGTGATGCCGACACCGCAGCCCGGGAGGCACAGATCCGGTTTCTGGCCAACAACAGTTCGTCGGTCAGTCAACAGCGACAACAGCTGGGATTGTTACAGGCGATGAACGAACGGCATCTGGCACAGGTCCAGGTCGATAACGAAATCGAAGGCGTGATCAATTCGTATGAGCTGGCATTTCGGATGCAGTCCGAGGTTCCCACGCTGATGGATCTGAATTCGGAAACCAAAGAGACGCAGGCACTGTATGGTATCGATGACAAAACAACCGAAAACTTCGGTCGCCAGTGCCTGATGGCACGTCGCTTTGCCGAAGCCGGGGTGCGATATATTGAAGTCGCGCTGGGGAATAATAAATGGGATCAGCATAGTGGCTTGAAAAACGGTCATGAACGGAATTCAAAAATGGTCGACAAGCCGATTGCCGGCCTGCTGGCGGATCTGAAGCAGCGGGGACTGCTGGAAGATACCCTGGTGGTGTGGGGAGGCGAGTTCGGACGGACCCCCATCGCGCAGGGAACAAATGGCCGCGATCATAATCCCCAGGGCTATTCCATGTGGCTGGCCGGAGCCGGTGTCAAACAGGGACACGTGCATGGGGCAACCGATGAGTACGGTTACTACGCGACCCGCGATAAAGTTCATATCCACGATCTGCATGCCACGCTGCTGCATCTGATGGGCATGGATCATAAACGGCTGACCTATCGTTATGCAGGTCGTGATTTCCGGCTGACCGATGTGTACGGCGAAGTGGTTACCGAGATTCTCAAAGGTTGATTCGCTGCGACCTTATCTCTTTGAAAATCACTGACGAGAACCTGTGATGCCGACAGACTGTCAGGCTCTATAAGGGGGCTGTTCTTTTTCTGTGCAACCCCCTGATCTCGCTAAACTTAAAGCTGTTCAGGGCTTCGGATGCAGGGGCAGTTAACCGAGTGCAGGCGTAGTTGCAGAATGCTGCGGGAATAGTTACAATCCCGGCCTCAGGCTGTCTTTGCGCGCAACTCGTTGTCTATCCTTGAGATATGAGCGAGTTGATCTCGTGTAGAGTACTCAATCCACAAACAGAATATTCAAACATCTGAAGAATCAAAATGTCTGACAATAATGACGCGCTGGTAGAAGCCGCCAAGGAGAGCATCGCGGCGGCACAAACTCTTGCGGAACTGGACGAAGTGCGGGTCCAGTACCTGGGAAAAAAGGGAAAGCTGAAATCACTGCAGCAGCAGCTGAAGTCATTATCGCCGGAAGAAAAACGGGAGTTTGGTAAGACACTAAACGCCGTCAAACAGAGTATCCAGACCGCGCTGACCGAGAAAAAAGAAGCGCTTGAAGCCAGCGAAAAAACCGGTCCTCAAATTGACGCCATCGACGTGACTCTGCCGGGGGTACGCTCTCTGCCCGGTCATCGTCATCCCCTGATGGCGACGATGGAAGAAGTGAAATCGATCCTGATCGGCCTGGGATTTCGCTACGATGATTATCCCGAAGTCGAAACGGAATTCTTCAACTTCGATGCGTTGAACACACCCGACTGGCATCCCGCGCGGGATATGCACGATTCATTCTATACCACCGTCGGGAATGTGTTACGCACCCATACCTCGGCTTTTCAGACCCGGGCCATGAAACAGTTCGGGCCACCCCCGCTGCGGGCGATGACTTCGGGACGCTGTTACCGTCGTGATGAAATCGATGCTTCGCATTTTCCGATTTTCCATCAGCTGGACGTGATTGCCATCGATCAGGATATCAGCTTTGCCGATCTGAAGTGGGTTCTGTATCAGCTGGCGAGTGCTTTATTTGGCGAAGATGTGCAGCTGCGTTTCCGCCCCAGTTACTTCCCGTTCACTACGCCGAGTGCGGAAGTGGATGTGATGTTTAACGGCAAGTGGCTGGAGATCCTGGGAGCCGGCATGATTCGACCCGAAGTGCTGCAGGCCGGCGGCGTGGATTCGGAACAGTGGCAGGGCTTCGCCTTTGGTCTGGGACTGGACCGGATGGCGATGATTCGACACGGGATCAGTGATATCCGGCTGATGTACGAAAATGAAGAAGCGTTTTTGCGTCAGTTTTAATCCACTTTTCCTGGTAAAACCTGGCACGAATTTTCTGGCATAAGAAGAGAGAACGATGCGAATTAATACTGGTTGGTTGCGCGATTACCTGGCGTCAGACTGTCAAGAACAGGAACTGCTCGACGCCTTCATGACCGTCGGCCTGGAAGTCGAAGAAGAATTTCATCTGGCCGAGGCACTGGAGCCGATCCGCATTGGTTTTATTCGCGAGAAGAAGCCATTGGGTGATACCGGCGCGTTGTATGAGTGCCAGGTGGAAATTGCCAAAGGCAAGTTGATAACTATCGTCTGTGCCTCTTCGCATCCCGTTGAAACTGGCTGGGGCGTACCTGTCGCGGTTTCCGGTACGAAGCTGCCGAGTGGTGCATTGATTGGCGAAGGCAAGTTCAAAGGCATCAAGTCAGAGGGCATGCTCTGCCTGGACGGTGAACTGGGGCTGATAGCCCGCTCAACCGGTTTACAGGTTTTCAAAGATGAAGCCATGCTGGGAGCGAGCCTGCCTGCCGTCTCACCAATTCAGGAATCGCTGGTCGAAGTCTCGGTGTTGCCCAACCGCCCCGACTGCCTGGGGATGATTGGTGTCGCCCGCGAAGTGGCCGCCGTGCTGGGTATGCAGCTGAAGTATCCCAGTGCTCGCGAATTGAATTCGCAGGCCGGTAAGGGTGATGCGGTCACCGTCGAAATCGCTGATGAGTCGCTCTGTTCGCGGTATGCCTGCCAGGTGTTTGATGGCGTGAAGGTGCGGACTTCGCCCCACTGGCTGCAGAGTCGTTTGCAGACTGCGGGTTTGCGGCCGATCAACAATGTGGTGGATATCACCAACTTTGTCATGCTGGAATGGGGACAGCCACTGCACGCGTTTGATTTCGATTCGTTGAAAGGAAACAGGATCGAAGTCCGCCGCATTCGGAATGGAGAAAAACTCAAGCTGCTGGATGAAGCGGAAGTGGATGCGACGCACGAACCGCTGGTCATTGCCGATGGGGAAAAACCGATCGCGCTGGCCGGGATCATGGGGGGCTGGGATTCGCAGACCACGACCGAGTCCAAACGGATTCTGCTGGAAGCGGCCTGTTTTGATCCGGTCTGCATTCGTACCTCGGCCCGCAAACTGCGGATGGGCACGGATTCTTCGTATCGCTTCGAACGGGGCACCGATCCGAATGGCATGTTGAGTGGTGCCTTCAATCGCGCTGCCGAGTTGCTGCAGGAAACAGACCTGTCAGCGGCCCGTCCTGCTTCTGCCGTGACGGACAGCTATCCGAGTGTCAAACAATCAACACAGTTCACCTTGAGTGCCGCGCGTGTCTCAAAGATTCTGGGAGCAGACATCAGTGGCGCACAGATTAAAGACTGTCTGACCAGTCTGGATATGAAGGTCGACGATGATCTCACGGTTTCTGTTCCGACCTGGCGTGTCGACGTCAACAATGAAGTCGTGCTGGCAGAAGATGTGGCCCGCCTGCTGCGATATGACAGCATCGATATGAAACCGATGATGGCGACGACCACCAAGGGGCGTGTTTCAGATACCGACGGACTGCGAAACAGTGTGGCCGGTTTTCTGACGAGCAACGGTTTTCTGGAATGCCGCACTCCCCCCTTAACGACCGAACAGATTGCCCTCGCTTTCAGCCAGTGGCCCGGGGATGCGATTCAGGTACAGAACCCGATTTCCAAAGAGATGACAACGCTCCGTCAGAGCCTGGTCGGCAGCCTGATTGAAGTCGCCGAGCGCAATGCCAGGCGTGGTGCCAGCAGCTTCCGGTTTTTCGAAGTCGATCGCACGTTCCGACAGAACGATGAAATTGATGAACGCTGGATGCTGGGCGGCGTACTGGGAGGGCCGGTTAACGATTCCGCCTGGATTGCCTCGGAGAAAGACATTGATTTCCTGCGTGCCAAGGGGCTGGTCGAGAATCTGCTCTCACATCTGAATGTGGATGGTTGCACGTTTGCCCGCGATACGCCGGCAAACGGATATCGCGGTGAAGAGTTTGCCGTGATCAGCCATAGCGATCAGCGCATCGGGGCGCTGGGACGGATTGACCTGGATACGCTGGGTATTAAAGACCGGGCGCGCGTTCCACTGTATGGGTTCGAACTGGATCTGACGACGTTGATTACCGTGAAGTCACCGCCTGGCCTGTTCAAAGGACTGGCGCGGACGCAGGTGATTGCCCGCGATATTTCGATCGTGGTTCCCAGCGATCTGCATTATGCCGAAATCGAAACTTCACTGGAAAAGGCATTCGCAGCTGCGGTCGAAAATCTGGAAACGGAACCGCGTAAAGACGCTGGTGCGGATTTTGCATTGCAGCCGGAACTGGAGAGCGTGATCTGTGTAGATACCTTCTCTGGCGAAAGTGTAGGGGAAGGGGCGATGAGCCTGACGATTCGCATGCTGTTCCGTGATGCGCTGCATACCCTGACATCCGGGGAAGCACAGCAGTTGATGGATTATGTGGTGAAACAGCTGCATTCCGAATACGGCGTTGTACAGCGTTAAGCTGCTGCTGAGTGTTTCTCTCAGAATCAAATCACACGCCTCGATACCGGGGCGTGTTTTTTTACGCCTGGTTTGTGGCACAGCGAACAATATGTGAGGAACGATTTCTGGCTGATTCATATAAATCTGCCCCGAAGGACTCATTTCTTAAAAGTCGGTATCTGTTGGCATTCTGTGGTTGACTTTGAATCTGTGATCTGATTATATATAATATATAATCCTTTGTGTGAGGGGCTGCCTGGTGCAGTTTCATCCGCATTCTACCTGTAGAAAGACGTTGGTAAGTAGAGAGTTACTTCAGACACACGTGCTCATCCGGAAGTAGACGAATGAAACAACAGCTCCTGTTATTTTGGGGATTGAGTTTAATTGTCAGCCTGACTGCGCTGCGTCCCGTGCCCGCTGCAGAAGCGGAATTGAAGAAAGCGGAATTCTTTGAGAAGCGTATCCGACCGCTGCTGATCAGCCGTTGTTACGACTGCCACAGCGAAGGTTCGGTCGAGAGCGGTTTACGCGTGGATTCACTGGCAGAGTTGATCCGCGGGGGGGAACGTGGTCCTGCACTGGTGCCGGGAAAACCGAAAGAAAGTCTGTTGATCAGTGCCGTCCAGCATAGCGGCCAGTTACATATGCCTCTTAAGGACAAGCTGAGCCAGAAAGAAATCAGCGATCTGATCGAGTGGGTGCAGGCGGGCGCGTACTGGCCTGATGCGAAGCCGGTTTCAGAGTTGCGAAAAGAAGCTGAAGCTTCGTCAGGCCCTTTATTTACGAAAGCGGAAAAAGAGTTCTGGGCGTTCCAGACTCCCCGCGCGCCGCAGATTCCGGAAACACAAAACAAGAAATGGTCCCAGCAACCCCTGGATCAGTTTGTGCTGGCACGGCTGGAAGAGGCGGGAGGAGAACCAGCGACGCGTGCCGACAGGCAGACGCTGATTCGACGTGCGACGTACGATCTGATCGGACTGCCGCCCACGCTGGAGGAAGTCGAAGCCTTTCTGGCAGACCGTTCTCCCGACGCGTTTGCCAAAGTCATTGATCGCCTGCTGGCATCGCCTCGCTATGGGGAGCGCTGGGGGCGGCACTGGCTGGATGTCGCACGCTATGCAGATTCCAATGGCCTTGATGAAAATCTTTCGTATGCGAATGCGTTCCGCTATCGGGATTATGTGATTGCCGCTTTTAATCAGGATAAGCCCTTTGATCAGTTTGTGCAGGAACAACTGGCGGGCGACATCCTGGCGGATCAGCCCGGAGCGAATCAGAGGCTGGAAAAAATTACGGCGACCGGCTTTCTCTCGATTGGTGCCAAAATGCTGGCTGAAGATGATGAAGCCAAAATGCAGATGGACATCGTCGACGAACAACTGGATACCGTAGGTCGGACTTTCATGGGACTGACACTGGGATGTGCCCGCTGTCATACACATAAATTCGATCCGATCCCAATTGAAGATTATTACTCGCTGGCGGGAATCTTCAAAAGCACGAAGACCATGGAGAATTTCAAAGTGGTCGCCCGCTGGCAGGAACGTACCTTGGCGACAAAAGATCAGATTCAGGGACTGGACCGGCAGAAGCAGCAGATTGCAAAACTGGACACGGAAATTGAGTCCCTGGTCAAACTGGGAGACGAACAGTTTTTAAACGAAGAGCGAAAGCGGGCCTCTGCCTATCTGCTGGCGGCTTCGATTAAGAATCATACGGATCAGATGCTGAAAGCGACTGGTCCCATTGGTGCTGACCCGGGTGCGTATCAGCGGCAGTCCGCCCAGGTGGTGGAAGCCGAAGACTTTCAAACGGGTAATGTGAAAAAAGCTTCAACCGGCTATGGGGAAGGCATTGGCGTCATCTATAACAACGGGACCTTACCCAACATTGCTGAATACGAGATCGAAGTTCCCGAGGCAGGTCGTTACCAGTTTGAAATCCGTTATGCGGCTGCCCAGGCGCGTCCGGTGGAACTGTCGATTAACGGTGAACTGGTGAAAAAAGACGCTGCGGGGGAAGTGACCGGCAGCTGGTATCCCAAGTCCCAGCAATGGAAGGTGGAAGGGTTCTACACTTTTGAACCGGGTAAAAACCGCGTTCGGCTGGAAAGTAAAATTCCGTTTCCCCACATTGATAAGCTGTTAATCGCCAGGCCTCGCACCACGACGAAAGAACCAGGGGGGATTCTTTCGACGATCTCCGTTCCCGATAAGACACTCGTGGGCAGCCTGACGATGCAGTGGGCCGAGTATCTTAAAAAGGGATCAGGAGAAAAAGCATCTCCGCTGAGCGTCTGGAATGAGTTGATCAAAACCGGTTCCGTACCTGAAACATTAAGTGAGCTGAATCAACGATTCGAGGGGCTGAATGATCTGCCTGAGCAAGAGCGGGTGCTCAAAGCAGTCGAACTTTATGGGAACCTGTTCCAGGAAGTGGAGCAGGAATGGGAAGCGTATCAGCAGACGGAAGCCGGTAAACAGGCTCAAGGGTTGCCTGATGCGGAGCGCGAAGCGTTTCGCATACTGTTAAGTGATCCAAAAGGAGTGTTTGCATTGCCCTCGGATCGAGAAAAATACTATGCCGCCGATCTGAAAGAGAAATTGACAGCACAACGTGACGACAAGCAAAAGCTTGAAGAGGCGTTGCCTGAATATCCGACGGCGATGGCCGTTTCGGATCAGAATCCGGAAAATATTAAAGTTCATCTGCGCGGGAGTCACTTTACGCTCGGGAAAGAAGTTCCCCGCCAGTTTCTGCAGGTGATTGCGGGGGAAGATCAGACTCCCATTGATGATCAACACAGCGGCCGTCTGCAACTGGCACAGTGGTTGACCAGTGGCTCGCATCCGTTGACATCACGCGTGATGGTGAATCGTATCTGGCGCTGGCATTTCGGTGAAGGGCTGGTCAGGACCCCGGATAATTTTGGAAAACTGGGGGAACGTCCCACGCATCCTGAATTACTGGACTGGCTGGCGGTACAGTTTGTCGAGCAGGGGTGGTCCATCAAGGAACTGCATCGAATGATCATGCTCTCGTCCACGTACCAGATGAGTTCGGCTTACAATGCGAAGCTGGCAGAGCGTGATCCTGAAAACCGTCTGTTGTGGCGGATGAACCGGAAACGCCTGGAGGCAGAAGCGATTCGAGACTCCATTCTAGCGGTTTGCGGTCAACTCGATCTGGAAATGGGGGGATCGATGCTGGGAGTCGAAAATCGAAAATATGTGACGAGTACCAGCAACGTCAATCCGGTGGTCTACGATACGAATCGTCGCTCGGTCTATCTGCCAATTGTCCGAAGTGCATTATATGAAGTTCTCCAGGCCTTTGATTTTGCCGATCCCAGTGTGCTGTCGGGAGACCGGACGCATACCACGGTTGCGCCGCAGGCGTTATTCATGATGAACAGCAAATTCATATTGGAAAATACCCGCGTTTTTGCAGAGCAGATCATGCACCAGACGCACCTGGATCCGCCCGAAAAAGTCAACCTGATCTACGAACGGGTTTTCAGCCGACCTGCGACAGAAGAGGAGACGTCACGGGCACTGGAATACCTCAAGTTGTATCGCGGGGAACTGGACGCGCTGGAACTGCCGCAGGAAGAAAAAACACAGCTGACCTGGCAGAGTCTGTGCCGGGTGCTGATTTCTTCGAACGAGTTTCTGTTTGTTAACTAGAATGCATCACAGTCTAAGCGTTGCTTACTTCCGTATTGTTTCGAATCCGAATTGAATGGATGGCTCAATGAATCACTGGAATACCAATCTGGGACCGGCACGAATTTCTCGTCGGGATATGCTCAGGCAGAGCTCTGCCGGCTTTGGCAGTCTGGCCCTGGCGGCATTGCTGGGTGGGAAAAGTCAGGCGGGCCAGACACCCTTTGAGCCGCAGCCGCATTTTACGCCGAAGGCGAAACGCGTGATTTTTCTATTCATGCACGGCGGTCCTTCGCATATGGATACGTTCGATTACAAGCCTCAATTACAGAAAGACAGCGGCAAACCCCTGCCATTCGACAAGCCTAAGATCTTTTCGGCACAAACCGGCAACCTGCTGGGATCTCCCTGGAAATTCCAACGGCACGGCGAGAGTGGTGCCTGGGTAAGTGAACTCTTTCCGCATGTGGCAGGTTGTGTCGATGACTTGTGTATCATTAATTCGATGTATGGTTCCAACTCGCGGCACGGTGGGGCACTGCTGGAATTGCATACCGGCAGTGACACGTTTGTGCGACCCAGTATGGGGTCCTGGATTACCTATGGGCTGGGCTCTGAAAATCAGGATCTGCCCGGCTTTATTACCGTCTGTCCGACTCTGACCCACGGCGGTGTGAACGCTTACAGTTCTTCGTTTCTGCCGGCGGACTTCCAGGGGACGCCGATCGGAAATGCCAGTATCCCCGCGGATCGTGCGCTGATTCCGTTTATCAGCAATAAGAGTGGTGTGCCCTATTCGATTCAACGTAAGGAACTGGATTTTCTGCAGCAGATGAATCGAGAGCATCTGACAGATTCCGGCCCGGATGCGGATCTGGAGGGACGCATCAATTCCTTCGAACTGGCCTATCGGATGCAGATGGCGGCTCCCGAGTTGCAGGATATCAGTGATGAATCAGAGGCCACGCAGAAAATGTATGGTCTGGATCAGGATATCACGAAAAACTTTGGACGTCAGTGCCTGATGGCACGCCGCTTTGCGGAGCGGGGCGTGCGATTCGTGCAGATTACGCACAGCTACAAATGGGATCAACATTCCGGATTGAAATCGGCGTTGCCCCGGAACTGTATGGAAGTGGATCAGCCCATCGCTGCCCTGATCAAAGATCTGAAGTCGCGTGGATTGCTGGAAGATACGCTTGTCCTGTGGGGAGGCGAATTTGGTCGGACGCCTGTCAGCCAGGGAGAAAACGGGCGGGATCATAATCCGCAGGGATATACGATGTGGATGGCCGGCGGTGGTATTAAAGCGGGTTTGCAATATGGTGCCACAGATGATTACGGCTATTACGCGGTGAAGAATAAAATTCATGTCCATGACCTGCACGCCACGATGCTGCATCTGCTGGGACTGGATCATCAGAAGCTGACCTACAAATTTGCCGGTCGTGATTTCCGTCTGACGGACGTGCATGGTGAAGTGATGTATGATCTGTTTGCCTGAGAGTGGAGTTGATGACCTTTCTTCACTACCCTGATTGAGTCGAAATGAGTTCCGTGCCACATTGAAGGATGTGTCACATTCATGATAAGTTGAGGTGACTTTTGCCACAGATCGAAGTTGAGAGTGCTCTGATCGAGCCTGAATACCTGAAGGAGTTCTGTCTCCAACTGCTGCTGCAAGCGAATTTGAATGAACACGATGCGGACCTGGTTGCCGATACCCTGGTGGAATCGAACCTGCGGGGAATTGATTCGCATGGCGTGGCGCGACTGCCGCACTACCTGGAACGCATTCGGCAGAGGAGCATTCAGCCCCGACCGGAAATGCAATGGGAACCGCTGGGAGATGCCGTGGGTCGGGTGGACGGCGATCATGGCCTGGGACAGCTGGCGATGGTGAAAGCTGCCGACCATGCGGTTGCACTCGCAAAGGGTTCCGGAGCCGGCTGGGTTTCGATCTGCAATTCTTCGCATTGCGGGGCACTGGCCTATTACGGCTTGCGAATTGCCCGGGCCGGGATGATCGGTTTTGTGTTCACGCACGTGGATCCGATGGTGACTCCGCACGGCGGGGCAGAGCCATTTTGTGGAACGAATCCGATTTGTATTACGGCTCCCGGTAAAAATCAGAAATCCCTGTGCCTGGATATGGCCACGAGCATCACTCCCTGGAATACGATTGCGAATGCGGCAACGGAAGGGGTTTCCATTCCCGGCGACTGGGCCCTGGATGCGAATGGCAAGGGAACCACAGACCCCAATGAAGTGAAAGCGCTGTTTCCCTTTGGTGGCTTTAAAGGCTCTGGCCTGGGCTTAATGATCGATGTTTTATGTGCCCTGCTGGGCGGTGCCCCGATCGGGCCGGATATCCCTAAAATGTACGGTGATCTGTCGCAGCGACGTTTACTCGGCGGTTTCGTGGGTGCAATCGATATCAGCCGATTTACCGAAGTGGAATCGTTTCAGGAACGCATTGAGGAACTGATTCAACGCTGGGGAGCGGTCAAGCCTCTGAAAGCGGGGGGGAAGGTTTACTACCCGGGCGAGCCTGAGTCATTAACACGAGCCGAGCGTTTGCAGTCGGGAATTCCGGTGGGACTGCGTTTGATTAACCAGTTTAACCAGCTGGCTTCCGCCAGTGGTCTGCCTCCGCTGGAAACTACGGAACAAATCTGCGAAGAAGAAAGTTCTTCAGAAGTAGAAGTCTCGCCCACCGAATCCTTGACGTGATTGCCTCTTTATGAACGCGCCCTTCCTGCTGGCTGCCAATCAACTGAATATTTCTGTTCTCGATTCCGCAATCATTGTCGCCTACCTGGTTTTGATTACCGGTCTGGGATTGTTTGTCAGTCGGAAGCAGAAGCAGACCGTCGACAGTTATTTTCTGGCGGGTCGTTCCCTGAAGTGGCCGACGATTGGGCTGTCGTTATTTGCCACGAATATTTCCACCGTGCATCTGATCGGCCTGGCCGCCGACGGCTATCGCGTGGGGCTGGTCGTGGGTAATTTTGAATGCCTGGCGGCGTTTACCCTGATTTTACTGGGGTTGATTTTTGCACCCATCTATCATCGCAGTGGACTGGTCACGTTGCCCGATTATCTGGAACAGCGTTTCAGTGCAGGCTCGCGAATTATGCTGGCGATCATGGGTGTGGTGGCAGCCCTGTTTATTCACATCGGCATGACACTGTATGCGGGTTCGACCGTGATTCACGAGTTTTTCGGAATCGACGTTATTACTTCTGTACTGGTGATCTCAGCAATTACGACACTCTATACCGTGGTCGGTGGTCTGAAAGCAGTGGTGATTACCGAGTCGATTCAGACGGTACTGTTAATTATTGGTTCGATCGCGGTGACTTACTTCGCAGCTGGTGCCTTGAATGAACAGGGTATCAATTCGTTTACGAAACTGCGTGCCGCGCTTCCTGAAAAACATATGAGTATGTTGCACGAAAGCGGCGGATATTCGTGGCATGCTTTCATCCTGGGCTACCCGGTTCTGGGAATCTGGTACTGGTGTGCGGACCAGACGATTGTGCAGCGGGTTCTGGGGGGAGAAACCGTTCAGGATGCACAGGCAGGACCTTTGTTCGCCGGCTTCATTAAAGTTTTGCCGTTACTGATTATGGTTTTTCCCGGCGTGCTCGCTTATGTCTTATTTCAGGATCAGATCGGCGATGATTCCAATAAAGCATTGCCGGTTCTGATTCAGGAACTGATTCCAGAAGGCTTAAAAGGGCTGGTCGCCGCCGGTCTGCTGGCCGCATTGATGAGTACGATTGCCGGAGCATTAAACAGCACGGCGACGCTGATCAGCATTGATGTCGTAAAAAAACTGAAACCGGAAACCAGTGACGCCCGACTGGTGATTGTCGGGCGGATTACCGCGGTCGTGGTGATGATCCTGGCGATTGGGTGGTCGACCATGGGGAGTCGATTTGAGAGCATCTTTTCCGGATTGAACAGCATGATTGCCTGCCTGGCGCCGCCTATCACAGCCGTCTTCATCTGGGGCATTCTCTGGAAACGTGGGACCGCCCAGGCTTCGCTGGCGACTTTGATTATTGGTTCGTTGCTGGGCGGACTGACTTTTGTGCTCGATTTTGGTTTCGAAATGATCACAAAAGATTTAGGTATACCGTTTTTGCTGCAGGCCTGGTGGCTGTTTGTGATCTGCTCGGTGGTGTTTGTGGCAGTCAGTCTGCTGACTCCGCCTCCGTCTGAAGATCAGATCAGAATGATGTGCTGGCAAAATCCGTTAAAAGAAATCGTATTCAAACCCCTGTCTGGAATCACCGATCCGCGACTGATAGCGATTCTGCTGGCGGGAATCATGTCAGGGATTTATTGGACGTTTGCATAATCAGCAATCAGCGAAGCGTGATTATTCGGTTGGCTTCTGTGACTGCTCGAGCAGATCCTTGATATAAGGGGTGATGTGTTCTTCGTAATTGAAACCTTCCTGGCCGTACGCGAGGGTTTCGTTGTCGAAGCGTTTCTGCAGCTTCCCGTCGGTGCCATACACGTAGGCGGCGGGAATGGCGGCGAGATTAAGTTTCTGGTAGAGATCTTCATCGGGCGTGCTGGATATCAGGTTGACGATGTCGGCATTGTGCTTTGTGAAAAATTCCATCAGTTCATCGCTGCTGGATTCAGGAGGCGAATCTTTACTGCCATCGTAATTCAGGTTGAAGGATACGCAGACGACGTTCTCCGGGTACTTCTTCTGCAGCGCGACCAGGTGCGGAAACTCACGCAGACAGGGTTCGCACCAGCTGGACCAGAGATCAACGACGACGATTTTACCGTCCTGCCCGGCGATAAATTCCTGCAGCTGGTCCCAGTTGGCGATTTGGGCAGTGACGCCGTCCCGTTCAAACGTTGGTGCCCCGGGAATGGCGGGGTCCTGTTTTTTTGTGGCAGCCTGTTTTTCCGCAGTAGCCGCTGACGGGGCGGGAGCATCCGGTGCAACGGGAGTATCGGCTGTGCTGCCTTCCTGGCTGCAACCAAAAAATAAGAAGAGCAAACCGAAAATGCAGGGGACTTGAGGCGACATGTTTCTATTATTTCCAGGTAAATGAGTTTCCAAAGGGGTAAGTTAATTCGTGACTTTGATCAGTCCGGCGGCATTGGCCTGTGGTACCGGGTCTTCGTAAGGAAGTGCTTTCAGAAATTCCACCAGGTCGGCGATGTCCTGTCTGGAAAGCTGGCTGGTTTTGCCGTGCTGATCATCATGATTGTAAGTTGTTAAAACTTCTTCGAGTGTCTGGGCTTTGCCGTGAGACAGATACGGGGCGGTGCGGTAAATACCCAGCAGGGTGGGGGTGTCATATTCAGGCCCCATTTTTTCACCCGGGTTATCGACGGCGGTGCCGACGTTGTGCCTGGTAATTGTTTCGGAGGGAACCGAATCAGTCAGGAAAGGACCAGAGTGGCAGGTGGCACACTGGGTCTGCTTCGAGAAAAACAGCTGACGTCCCCGCTGGGCGGCGGAGGATAAACCGTTTTTGGAATACGGGCTGAGTGTGAAATCGTGTGTATTGGAATAAGCGGCCATCGCATCGAGGGCCTCTGATAAACCTTTGTTGGGTTTGTCTAATGATTCATGCAGTTTGCCGCGTACGAGACCTTTGCCCTGCATCAGGGGGCCGCGGATCGTGTGTTCGAAGTCCTGCACTTCATCGCGGTCAGCCGACCAGTGGATGGGGTGGGTCCAGGCCATGCCGGCCAGTGACTGGGTATTGCGGAGTCCTTCGGGGTTATGCCAGGTTTTTCCATCGGGTTGTCCGTCAGGATGACAACTGGCGCAGGAGATCCACAGGCGGCTCGTCATGGGTTGCAGTGCCGTATAGAACAGGCGCTTGCCCAGCAGGACTTCCTCGCTTAAAGGGTTCTCCGTGACTTTGATCGTGGCGAGTCGACTGAGTGAGTGCGTGTCGTAAGCAACGATTTCGAAGTCGAGCGCATTGTAAACATAAAAAGTATTACCATCGGGAGAGACGCGTACGCCGCGCGGGTTTGCTCCGACATTGATGGAATCGCGGAATGTGAGTTCGCGGTAATCGTCATCAATTACATTACTGACATACAGATCGTCGGTTCCGGCAAAGACGACAAAGAATGTTTTTCCGTCGGGAGTGATGGCGGTATCCCAGGGATTGCAGGTAACGCGGGCACCCCGAAAGGAGTCCATCGGGATTTTGCGGCGGCGTTTACCTTCTTTGGGTTGCGTGTCGACGATGGAAACGATGGGGAAGATCGAGCCGGCACCGTGAGCGACGGTAATGCGCGAGCGAATATGCGGCAGATAGGCTTTGGCGCGGCGGGGGTGCAGCGTGATCTGACGCGACAGGTTATCGGAACTGCCGCCCGGCCATTCGTCGACGGTTTCACCGGTTTTGATATCCACCTGGCGGACTAGCGCGGAATAATATTCGGTGACGAACAGGCTCTGGTTATCACCGGAGACGGCGATGCCTCGCAGGTGCTTTCCCGATGAGAACTCGCGGATGATTTTTTTTGTCGCGGGGTCGATCTCAACAATGCGACCGGGATAGTCGAGTGTCACAAAGATGCGTTTGCCGTCCGTTGTGGAAACCACGCCATAGGGTTCGTCGAAAACTTCGGTCTGCCCGGTCTGTTTGCCGGAGTCGGCGTTGAGGAAGACGATGCGGTCTTCATCGTAAATGGCGGCTGCGACCTGGTGGCTGTCTCCCACGAAGGAGACCCCTTCGGGATGTTTGCCGACCTTGATTTCGTGGAGTTTTTTCCGGGATTTCAGATCGACGATGGTAACTGAGCCACTGTCTCGGTTAGAGCAGGCCAGCAGTTTGCCATCGGCGGAAATATCGAGCAGGCTGTTAGACTGGCCGGCGGAGGTATGCTGAGTGATGATCAACAGGCTCGAACATAAAACGAGTGCTGCCTGGAGAACAGGGCGAACGGACCTGACACTGAGAGACATGCAAACCCCTTTTGGTACTGTGTAGATTCGTCTGGGACATTTCAGGTGGGAAGTAGAAACCCCGCTCACCAGTCGGGGTAAGCGGGGTCGGTTTCTACTTTAAAAAAGCAATCTCATCGATCAATCAATTCAAGATCTTGGAAGTCTCGTTCACGATCTGAGAGATTTTGTCTTTGGAGAGGTCACCCTTCTTGAAAGCGTGGTTGACCTTTACCTGTCCATCGACCCACATCAGTACGGTGATGTCAGCGTCTTTGGAAATTTTGTAAGCAGCAGGACCAGCTTCACCTTCGTAGTTGGTCAGGGGAGTGTTTTTGATTTTTTTGCTGTCAGCAACTTTTTTCAGTTCATCGCTGGATTTGTCAGCATCATCTGTCAGGTGCACGACGAATGCAGCCATTTTCTGATCCCGGTTTTCGCCGACTTTGGCGTCAATTTGAGTGATCAGGTCCTGAACATCGCCATTCATGTCCCGAGTGAAAATATTCACTACAGGTCGTTTGCCATAGCTGCAGCGATAACAGAGTGATTTACCAGCGTTCGGGCCCGTACAATCATTGACTGTATACGCACCGGGTTTTCCGCCGACTTTAATACCAGATTCGACTTCAGCTGCTGAGCTGAATGAGCTGGCTGCAACGAACATCAACGCGACTGAGAGTGTAAGCAGTCTTTTCATGTATTTCTCCTCAAATTCCTATACGTGACAAAAAGTGTTCTGCGGGATGCAGATGATACGTTAATACTAACGTATCGGTAAATTTTAAATTGTGTGAAACAGCAGTGCAAACCCACGAGCCAAAAATCTCGGGATACACGGCGACGTCACTTCATTGTTTCTTCACGTTTGAAATAGTCAACTTGTGAATCGGGAACTTTTCTCATCAGGGGCGTTCCCAGACAGCAGGCAGTTTTTTCGAAGCTTCCCCGTAGGTCTGAGAGACAATAAAACCGCTGGCCTGGGATGTATAAAAAATCCGCCCGTTGGAAACGACGGCTCCCAGACACTCCCGCGAGTCAATCGCGGGGCCCGTGGAAACCAGTTTGCCATCGTCGGATAAATCAATCATATCCATATTGGCTCCCAGTACATAAGGCTCGGAGAGTGTGAATCGGCAGCAGGCATAGTTATGGCCGATACTGTTCACGACTTTACCTGTTTTGTGATCAAACACGTTACCTTTGCCGCGGAGAGCATTGGAAAAGATATAATCCTTTCCGACCGTGACGACATTGAGAGCCGACGTAACCGCGTCGGACTGCCAGACCAGCGAACCATCTTTCGCGTCGAGGCACCAGACAAATCGGTCCTGCGTGTCTTCATTGGCGCGGTTGTATCCACCGATGTATATGCGTCCGTCGCGGGCACTCAGCGTGCATTTGGATGTGACATAATACTTGTTCGTCAGCCAGACAACGTCCCCCGTCTTCGGGTCGAGGCAGGCCGTGATCCCGTTGTTTTCGACGGGTAAGCCGCGGCGTTTCCGTTGACTGCTGGCGTAGCCGAAGAAGGTGGAGTAATACAGTTTGCCATCCAGAATGGCGATGCCACAATCATTGCCGCCACGACCGTACTCGGAGAAGTCTTTCTCCCAGACGACTTTGCCGGTATCGAGATCCCAGGCCCAGATCCGCGGGCGGTGATCCCGGGGATAGTAAGGGTTGTCGTTCGAATAAATCCAGCTCATGACTTCGCGACCATCTTCAGTGACTGCGGGTTTACCGCCGAACGTGAAGGCTTTCTCTGTCCCCTGAGCCGCGTATTCCCCGGAACCGGAGGCGTAGATGGCGATGTTGCCTGAGACAACGGGGGGAAACTGTCTGCTCCAGCTGGGAGAACCGGTGAAGGGTGCTTCCCAGAGCAGATCCCCGGTTGCGGCATCCAGGCAGCGCATGACGGACTTCTTGATCCCCGCCTGGGGAATCAGCAGTTTACCATCGATATACAGCGGCGAAGTAAATGAGAGATAGACGTCGGGCCAATAGCGTCTCCAGAGCATACGGCCGGTATCCTGTTCGACGGCGATGATCTGTCCTTCGGCGGTATGCGTATAAAGTCGACCGCCCCCACAGACGGGCAGATGTTTGACGGTGCCTTCCAGACGACGTGCCCAGCGCATCCGCAGTGGTGGTTTCAACCACTGGGCATTGGCGTTGGTGCCGCCGAAATCGCCGTAGTTGGTGTACCAGTCGAATTCCGGTTTCGCCAGGGGGCCGGTAATGGGATTTCGAATCTTCCAGATCTCAAGGTCCCGCTCTGGCAGCGCGGCCTGCGTGCCGGGTGTTGAGCCGTCGGCATTCAGAATGTAAAGGTAACCGTCTTCGCAGGGGACATAAATTTTCTGATCGGCAATCGCGACCGGTGCAGTAATCGGGGCGTTGAAGGCGGTTTTGAATTCGGTCGTTTTCTGATCTGTGAGCGAGACGACATACAGGCTGCCATCCAGACCGCCATAGACGATGTGGTTCTCAGTGATAACCGGCGGACAGATGGAGGGCGCTTCACAAAGGACGTCGGTGGTCTCTGCGTCGATCGTGTGACGGACCAGGCCGAGGCCGGCTTCGGGGCGAACACGATAGACATCGTTGCCGCGAATGCTGACCGAGGCAAAGCCGAGCAGGCCGGGATCGCGGATGGAAGTTTGTGTGCCCTGGATGTAATCCGCTTTGATTTTGTCGCCATCCAGCCGCATGACTTCGACGCGACCTGCGTTATCGCGGCGATGCCACTGCACGAAGACATTGCCGGCGGCATCGGCGCTTTGACCAAAGGTGGCGGGAAATTCCGCACCGGCATACTTGGGGATTTCCCCGACGACCTGCAGCTCCGGGGCGGATCCCGTATCTTTCAGGAAGATAGTACGTCCGCCGGCGGGGATGACCAGGGAATCACCGGCCAGGCAGATATCGCGCGAACAGACGAAGTGATCCTTCCAGGTGACACGGTCCTTGCGGTGTTTCAGCCAGTCCTCGCCGCTCCAGCGATTGCCATCGAAATCCACGACTTCTTTGACAAAGTCCCACGTCCAGACGACTTTGCCAGCGGGTTCGACGGCGTAGACCTGGGCGCCCAGGGTGGCGAAGTAGACGCGGCCTTTGTTGACGACCGGGGCAGAGAAGATCGGTTCCCGGCAGTCGAGTTCTTTTACGACGTCACCGGTTTTGAGATCGAAGACATAATAATAACCGGCGGCAGTGCCGACGTGCAGATAGTTCTCGATGATGGCCGGAGAGGCGACGTTGTTGCAGTTCCCCGGCCCCCCTTTGGTCGCGTATTTCCAGAGGACTTTGCCCGACTGCCCCTCGATTGCAAAGACCACGCCGGCGCCGTCAATGACAAAAACGTTTCCCTGGCTGACCACCGGCGAGGTATAGATGCCATCGGTCAAGGGAACAGCGGCTGCCAGCGAGAGTGGCGTCTGAATGGAGATTCCGGCGGCATTGCCCGATCGCTGGCTGTCTCCTTTTAACTGCGTCCAGTTTTCTTCCGCGTGAGCCAGGGAACAACAGAATGTCAGCGACAGGAAGACCTGAAACCAACAAAAACAGTGGCGGGCTGGTATCATCATCATCTTACTCAGTCTGCGGTTTTGAGGAAAAACTGGCGGGACGCAAGGTCGGATACTCGGTCTGTCTTTGTGAATCAACGTCGCATTGGGGGAGGACGTTTCAATTTCATATCAATGAATTCACATATTGATCATAGACGGCTTAATTTTGGGAGTCTACCATTTTCCGGGTTTTTCGCTGAGAACGGTGAATATATTTTAAGAATACTGATAATAAAAAAACGGCTTCCGGGAGGGGAAGCCGTTTGGAATTCTGATTGGAATCCGTTCTGTTTTAGAACAGACTGGTGACTGCTTCCCCATCGTGGGCGACCTTGAAAGGGCGACCATCGGGTGAGAAGATTTCCTTGTCCAGTGGCAGGTTCAAAGCGGAAGCGATGGTGGCGTTGAAGTCAGCTGGGAGTACGCCGTCAGCATCCACGCTGTGTCCTGCTTTGTCAGACTTACCATAGAACCGACCTCCCTTGATGCCGCCCCCCATCAGGGCAGCTGAGAAGACGCCGGGATGGTGATCGCGGCCCCCGTTCTGGTTGATGACAGGAGTACGACCGAATTCCGTCGTGAGGACGACGAGAGTTTCATCCAGCAGTCCCCGTTCAGACAGGTCTTTCAGCAGATTGCCCAGTGCTTTATCCAGAATGCCTGTGCGGCTGGGTAGAATGCCGTCGTCGTAAATATCGCGGTGCATGTCCCAGCCACCAAAGTTGACTTCGACGCAGCGAACATTGTTTTCGACCAGGCGTCGCGCCAGCATACAGCCCTGGCCGAAGGAATTGCGGCCGTATTTATCACGGTCTTCCGCTTTTTCTTCATTCAGGTCGAAGGCTTTCAGTTCATCGCTGGAAAGCAGGCTGGTGGCCTGAGAATAAAAGTCTGTATAAGCCAGGACATTTTTATTCTTGAACCGGGTCTGAAACTTTTTGTCGAACTTGTTGATCAGATCAATGCGTTTTTCAAACGTGTTGTCAGACAGGTAGGCAGGAGTATCTGTGTTTTCGAGCCCTCGATTGGGGTCACCAATCGGCAGGGGGCTGTAAGAAGGATCCAGAAATCCTGAACTCGGGTGTCGGGCGGGCGCACTGATGAGAACGGTATCGGGCAGATTTTTATTCTGACGTCCGCGGAAACGCTGGATCCACGGCCCCATGGAGGGGTGCCGGGTCGAAGCGATTTCTTTGTAGCTGGTCCGCATCATGTATTCACCAGGGCCATGCGCGCCGGTTTCGGTATACATGGAATTGATGACGGCCATCTTGTCAAACTCTTCTGCCAGTGTGGGAAGATGCTCACTGATCTGGGCACCGGGGACGCTGGTTTTAATCCCCCTGGTTTCGCCCTGGTTCGCATGGCCTGGTTTGAGGTCGAATGTGTCCAGGTGAGTCATGGCACCTGCCATATACAGGTAGATCAGGCGTTTGGCTTTGCCGTTGACGGGAGTGCCTTTTGCTCCTTTGCTTCTTTTAGCAGGAGCCGCTTCCAGCATGTTGTTGAAGACGGGCAGAACGCTGACGCCCAGGGCGGATTTGGCAGCGTATTCCAGAAACTGCCGCCGACCTACTCCGTCGAGTTTGGTAAAGATTTCTCTCATCTGATAGCCTTTTATTTATTATGTGAACCGTATGTGATATTTAAAGAACCGGCCCCCGCCGATCAACGGGGGGGAGCCGGTGTCGTGTTATTGAATAAACAGGAACTCGCGAGTATTCACGAGCGACCAGATCACGTTACCGTAACCCGCGGGGCCATTGGTCTCGATCTCATCCAGGGCGATTTTTGTTTCGTCTGCATCGGGACGACGACTGAGAATCGTCATGAAAATGACATCGACGCCATCCTTGATGGTTTTCTGCTCAATCACGTTGTTATAGATTGTGGAACCTTTTTCCAGCATCATGTGAGTCACCGGTCCGTTAAACATGAACAGCACCTGTGGCACGGAACCGGTATCGGAGGAAGCCGAGATCAGTTCACGATCGGATTGACCGAAGGTACGCAGGAAGTGGCTGGGAGATACCGGTGAGGGCAACTCGGAAGCACGTGCCAGCAGCTGGCCTTTGTACTTGTACTTCTTTTCCCGCTTGTAACGCGTGCGATCAATTTCTTCCCGTTTCTTTTCATCGGCATCCAGGACCTCCTGCGCGGTGGCTTTATTCAGGTCGACCGAAATGATTTCGCTTTCCACTTCCGCAGGCAGTTCCCGGTATTCTTCGGGATCGACGACGGCGATGGTCAGGAAGGAATCCCAGGCCTGTTCAGCGGTCATGCGACGCAGAACCGGACCGGGAAAGTGATAGAGTTCACTCAGCGGGACATCCTCGGTGGAAGCCTGTCGCTGGTAGGTTTTGGTGTTGAACAGAATCCGCAGGTATTCCTTCATGTCGAAATTCAGACGTTTCATTTCTGATTCGAGATGTTTCATCAGTTCGGGATTTTCTGCAACCGTGCTGTCCATCATGTCGTCGACGGGTTCAATCTGACCGCGTCCGAAGGCCTGTGTCCAGAGACGATTGGCAATGGTCAGTGCAAACCGGGGATTGTCTTCCGCGACCATCCAGCGGGCAAATGCCTGGCGGGGTGTTTCCCCACTGCGAATATCAGCCGGTTTGCCGAAGATTGTTTTAGGTGCAACAACCGATTTGGGTTTGGCATCGGTATAAGCATAGTCGTGAGGCAACTGGATCTTGCGGTTATTGTCGTGTACGACCATCATGTTCACTCGGATCATGCGGTTGAACCGGCCCTGGTTGCGACGACGATCCTGTTCTTCCTGATCCAGTTCGACGTATTCTTTACGCAGGCGGCTGTTGGGATCCTCTCCGGTGTAGAACCGTTTGTCGCGGCCACTGGCACGAGTTGAGGAACCGAACGTGAAGGCGGCCATCTCGTAGAACTCTTTCTGCTTCCAGCGATCAAAGGGATGATCGTGGCACTGGGCACAGCCGATGCGGGTTCCCAGGAAGATCCGCACGGTATTATTCATGTTATCCAGCGGCATGCCGGAATCACGCTGCATGTAACCGGTGGCGGGATTCTCCCAGATCAGGCCTTCTGCGGTGATCATTTCATTGACCATTTTGTCCCAGGGCTTGTTTTCAGCCAGCGACTGTTTGATCCACTGACGATAGGGAGAGCCATCGACGTTGTTATTGAGGCGGTCGGTGTAACGCAGTACGTCGGCCCAGTAATTGTAGAAGTGGCTGGCGTAACCATCGCTGTTCAACAGGCGGTCGATCAGCATCTTGCGTTTGTCGGGATGGCGTGATGCCAGGAAGTACTTTGTTTCGCGGTAAGTCGGGATCGTGCCGGTGATGTCGAGATAGATGCGACGCAGGAACTGTTCGTCGGTCGTCATCGGGTTGGGTTCGACTTTGTATTTCCGATAGTTGGCTTCGACCAGCTTGTCGATTTCTTCAGCCGATTTGATAGCGGTAATCAGTTTGGTCGTGCTGACCGGTTTGGATTTGACCGTGAATCGTGGCGGGAGTGGTTCTTCTTTTTTGGGTGCGGCTTTTTTGGCTGCGGGTTTTCGGCGTGGTGCTGCCTCGGAATCGGGCAGGCTGGAGAAAACGATGAACGCAAAAGCGGCAATACAACAACTGCTTAACTTCCAGTGCCGCGCAATCAGACCGCGGCGACCGATTTGGTTTCCTGACATGCAATAACTCCCAGAGTCGTTCCTTGAATTGTTCAGAGATGACAGCGTACCAGACTGCAAGAGAAGTGACAGGCTGGACCTGTGTCTCATATTCTATACAAAACGCAACAGTAAAAACTAATGTAAAGCAGATTAATTTTATCTTAACCCGCGTGTTTTTTGCTCAGATAAGGGTACAAAAAACTACTGGCGTCTGACGGGGTTGCGGGGCATTTCCGTCGCCGATTTCTCATTTGAAAACGGAGCAGGATCGACGAACAACCGGAAGGGGAATGACGCTGCGCGCATCGCTGCAAAATTTTGAAGAAGAAACGGCTCAGGTCATACGGGTCAAAACTTCCGAGGCAAACGCAGCACCCTCATTCAAATCATCGGATCTGCATTCGCGATGATAGATTAGCCGCACCGCAAGGACTGACGAGTCTGTCTCTGTGAAGTCTGTCCCTGAGAAGCCTGTAGAATGCACCAGGGGCCTTACTCCCGTATTTTCAAAACTCGGTCAATCGAATCTCATTTATTACTTTCAATCCGGAATGCCGGAATGAATGAAGAGGTATAAAAATCCTTTTCACATCACAAATCTCGAGAGCAGGTACGGGTGGTTTCAGTTCCGTTTTCGGCATTTTTTTCTCAACAGCAGACAAACAAAATCGAACGCGGTACAATGCAGGACGCATTTATTGTAACAGCGTGATCCTCGTCCAGGCAGCTCAATCGGAGGTTTTTTGTGAACAGCCCTACTCGAATCAACGGTCGGTTTTCCATTTCTGCATGCAAAGTCGACAGATCCTGGTGTGCATGTTCTGTCGTGACAATCGGATTCCTGATGCTGTCAGGCTTCACGAACGCTGCTGATCCTGCTGCCGGCAAGTGGAACTATCAGCCGGAGTTGCTGCAGCCGTTCTGGCAGGGGGATACGATGCGGGGGGAATCGGTGCTGTTTATTAAGGATCCGCAAACCGGTGTCGCAAAAGCTTCGGTGCTGTTTCCGATTGACAAAGTTTTGCAGGTGACCAATTCCGCGGGGACCATCACTTATGAGGAATGCCGCGACTATTGCTGGAATCCGGGTACGCAGGAAATTTTTCTGACTGCGAATTCGAGAATCAATTCACAAACGCCGGCTGACCTGCGCCGCCCCGATGATTCACAGCGACATAAACTGACGCACCGCGACGGGAATGGTGAGATCTTCTTTGGCGGCAAACTCGAATATCACAACATGCAGACCAGCATCACCTACACTCACGCACCGGTCGACTGGCAGAAGATTGTGCCGACCTTTGATGAGAAATCGCTGCCACGCACGATAAACAAGCTGCGCGACCAGAAACCGGTTTCCATCGTATTGATGGGAGACAGTATCTCCACCGGCTGTAATGCCTCGGGCTGGGCAGGTGAGGCACCGTTTCAACCGGCGTTTCTCGAACTGCTGCAGCAGCATCTGGAGCAACAGTATCAGACGAAGGTCAACGTGACGAATCCTTCGGTGGGAGGCAAAGACACACGCTGGGCGTTGACCGAAGTGGAGCAGGTCGTCGCGCCGCAACCCGATCTGGTGATCATCGCGTTTGGCATGAACGATTCTGCCGGTCGCTCTGCAAAAGAATATCAGGCCAATACGAAAGCCCTGATGGAACAGGTTCGCCAGAAACTGCCGGAAGCCGAATTCATTCTCGTCGCTCCCATGCTGGGTAACAAGGACTGGGTGCGGCTCAAACATGAACTGTTTCCCCAGTACCGCGATGCGCTGGCCGAACTCTGCGAGCCGGGAGTCGCGCTGGCGGATATGACTTCGATCTGGACCGAGTTTCTCAAGCAGAAACAGGACTGGGATCTGACCGGTAACGGCGTGAACCATCCGAATGATTTCGGTCATCGTGTTTACGCACAGGTCTTATCAGCGCTGCTCGTTCCGCCGACGGTGACAGTCTCGACAGAAGCGACCAGCCTGGCCCCAGAAGAGTTGTTGTTGTGGAACGGTCAGGCACCGATTGACAGGGAGCGTTTCAAAAAGGAAGACGCCAAAATCACCGTGCATCGACCGGCAAAAGGGAATGGCGCCGCGATTGTGATCTGTCCGGGCGGCGGGTATCAGCGACTGGTGACCGGTGGAGAAGGGCACGGCAGCGCCAAATGGATTAATCAAC